>CAYSQN010000001.1:0-21992 GCA_964433305.1 Microcaldota archaeon
TCAATGTCTACGGGCCGCAGGAGCATCATAAGGGGAAGATGGCCTCCATCTTCTTCCTTATTTCATCCTTTCTCCGCTCTTCCCCATCTTCGCTTGGAGCTGGCGCTTTCACGTGCTCTATTCGGGGGGTTTTTTGGGCGGCTGGCTCCTCCGATTCATCCTCTTCCCCTGGAGCGATTCGAGGCAAAGGTGGCTCTTGCGCGCTTCTTTCTCCGGATTCTTCCTGGCTCCCTGGCCCTTCCTTTTCCATTTGAGTTTCCTGAGGCTGCCTGGAAACCGCAGATGCCTTTTGCCGGTCAAATGAAAGTTCGTCAATTATTTTTTGTATCTTGGCGGACCTTTCGTTTTCCTGGGAGGATGGCTCTTCTGGCTGGGAAGACGAGTGCTCTTCAGGGAAAACCGGCCTGATAAGGAGGCTTCCCGGGCGGGAGGCCCCATAGGGGGAAGCGCGGGGGATTCCCTCTTCGCGGGGGGTTTTTTCCCAGATTGATTTTTCTTCAATGCCCCGCTGCTCGATGGCTTTTTGCTCGGCGGCTTTTTCCCCCTCTTGTTCCAAGGAAGCTGATTCCTCTTCATTGGCGATTGCAGGTTCCTCTTGTTCGGATTGGATGGTTGGTGATGCGGGTGTTTCCATTTCCGGAGGATGGCTATGTGCCTTCTGTCTTGCTTCCCGTGTTTCTTTTTGGAGGCTGCGCAGCAGCCTTTCTCTGGCGGAAAGCGCGGGCGGCTCGTTTTCTTCTTGGCTAGCATTTCCCCAAGCTTCCTGCCGAGGCTGCCCGGATGATTCAGAAGGAAGCTCATCCGGGGGGAATTCGCCCGTTTGCTCCAGGGGGCGTTTTGCCCTTGAATGTGGTTTTTGGGGCGCTAAGCGGATGGATTCCTTGGCTTGCTGCCCATCTGTTTGCCCTGCTTCCTCGCCTTCTGGGCCCTGCCGTGCCGCTTGCCTTGATTTTTCAAGTTGCCCCTCTTTGTCTTCCCGCTCCTCTTCCCGCCGCAGCTTCGCCTCTATGATTGCGCGCAGGCGGGGGGAGATTTTCGAGGAGTCTGCAAACTGCCGGAGAGGGGGCGGCTCTCCTTTTTCCTCATCCGCAGCCTCGGGAGGCATTGCCCCGGTTGCCTCCTCTTCGTTTTTGTAGGGTGGGGCTTGCGATTCGGATTGGGGGGGCTTGGGGGGGAAAAACTCCTCCCTTCTCCTTTCCCCTTCAGCCTCGGTTTCCCTCGCTATGTCTATTTCGCTTTTTGAGGGAGGAGGAAGTGGCTCATCCGAATGGGAATTTTGGCCCACAGCTGGAGGCGGAGGCATTGGGGAGGGGGTCTTCACGGATGGCATTTTGGCAGGGGCGCCGGATTTCCCCCTTGACTGCCCGTAGGAGCCGTCGGAGGCGAAATTGGAAAGCTCGTCGGCCATCTGGGAGTCCGAATTCTGAGAGGATAGCTGTTGCGTATAGGTGGCGGCAAAAAGCTTCCTTTCGATGTTGTGCGCCTCCACAAGCAGGTAGGAATAGGTATAGTCTTCGAACTCCTTGGGGAAAATGTCGGAGCCCTCATGCGCCAAATCGCCAGAAATCGGAGTAGGCAGAATGTCCATTGCCCTTTTTTCAAGCTCCCGCGCCAGTTTGCAAAGCTCGAGAAACTCCGCTTCTTGTGCCATATGCGTTCTTCCTGCAAAGCAATAAGCTTAGAATGTGCCGCGCCACTCCTGGTTCTTTTGGGCAAGCGAGAGCACTTCCTCGGAATTCTGGTAGTAAAGCGAGACCACGTTGCCGACCGTGTTGACATCCTTGAGGCCTTTCTTCACCATCCAGGAGAATATTTTTGCCTTGTCCGCGACATCCTGGTCTATTTCCTTTTGCGTAAGGCCCGCGTAAAGCGAAAGGGTCTGGGAAAGGGAGACCATTTTGCCGACCTCGTTTATCCTGTCGCTTTTCACGTCCCAGCGGTGCAGCACGTTTATGTCGCCGCCTTTCTGCACCTCGGCGAATTCAAGGGTGCGCCGAATGTTCAGGCGCCTGTGCCTGAACTGCACCACGATGCCTGCAAGCGCGGAAAGCGTTTCCTTGGGCATGTCGATTGGGGGAGTGGTAAGCCTGGTGATTGTTTCGGAGGCGTTGTCCGCGTGAAGCGTGGCGTAGACCGAATGCCCGGTGTGCATGGCTTCGAACAGGATTTGGGCTTCCCGCTGCTTGCGGACTTCCCCCATGATTATCCTGTCCGGCCTCTGGCGAAGCGAGTTTACCAGCAGGTCAAGCATGGTGATTTCGCCCTTGCCCTCGGCGTTTGGCTCGCGGGTGACCATGGGAATCCATTGGAGGAAGTGGGGCAGCGTAAGCTCGCGCGTGTCCTCAATGGAGATGATGCGCTGGTTGGCCGGGATTAGGCAGGAAATCGCATTGAGGAATGAGGTCTTTCCGGAGCCTGTCCCTCCCGAGACCAAAAGCGACATTTCGTTTTGTATGCAAAGCCAGATGAGCCCTGCCACCTGGGGGGAGATGCAGTTCAGTTCGATGAGGTAGGGGATGGTCCAGGGGTTGCGGGAGAATTTCCTTATGGTGATGGTGTTTCCAAAGGAGGAGACCGGGAAAATGGTGGCGTTCACACGGTCGCCTGTGGAGAGGTGGGCGTCCATGACCGGGTTGAGCACGTTTATCTGCTTGCCAATGCGCCTGCCTATCATGGCTGCAACATCATAAATCGACTCCTCGCTTTTGAGCTGCACGTTGGTTTTGCACCAGCCGTACTTCTTGTGGTATACCCACACCGGCTCGGCTGAGGAGTTGATGGCGATTTCTTCGAGGTTCTCATCGTGCATCAAGGGCTCCAGGTCCCCCAACCCAAGCGAGTTTTGCAGGAGGTAGGCGGTGAGCACCTTCTTGTCGTTTTCTGAAAGCGAGGGAAAGTGCTTGGAAAGCAGGAAATTTGCGCGGCTCTCGAACTTCTTTTTGACCTCGTCGCGCTTCTTGGGGTCCATTATCTCTGTGATGTCAAGCTTCACCGTGGTGATAAGCTCCCCCTTGAGCTGGTTGAGCACCACCCGCGTGCCCTCGGAAAGCTCCCGGACATTCACCTCGTATTGCGGAACATACTGGCCGCCCTTGTTGTATATTTTTGCAAGCACCTGGATGCCTTCGTTGTCGAAAACGTAGGAGTCGATGGCGCCTTCAGTTGCTGGCGGCCGCTTTTTTTGTTCAACCATTGGAAACCCCCCTTAAGCATCTGGGCAATGCATTGATTGCTCCACAGGCGTTCTTCGGCGGGATTGTTTAAAATCCCATATCCCATCATCCTTGCGCTTTTGCCCCAGATGGCTGGAATGCCTGATTGCGGAAAAGCGGAAAGGGAAACAATAGGAATATAAGGCAGTTTTGAGAGAACGCTTTATGGAGTTGAAAAAGGGCCTGGCGAGAAACCGTTCAAAGCCCCCAAGCTCCACCGTTCAGGGGCAAGGCGCCACAGAATACCTTGTTTTGCTAGGAGTGGTGATGCTCATAGGGCTGGTGGCGGTGAGCCTTCTTGATTTTTCAAAAACAGGGGCATCCATAGGCGCGCCGACCCAATCGGAAATTTACTGGAGGAATGCGGCGCACCCCATTGCAATAACTTCGGTGAATGTCAATGGGCCTGGACGGGTCACCATGGTGGTCCAAAACAGGAAGGGCCAGGCCATCACCCTCAACAGCATAGAGGTGAACAGCCAGCCGGTAATGCCTCTTCTTGATGGCGAGCCGCTGCCATCCACCATGACTGCGGGAGAGGAGTCGGTAATTACTTTCATTGCCCCCGCCTTTGAATGCGAGACTGCCAAGACTGAGTTTTCAGAAGATATTGAATTTGTTTATGCGCTGGAGAGCGGGCTGGAGCAGATTCAAGCCGGGGATGAGCCTTTGGCCGCCACCTGCAGCTCAGCTTGCATCCCGCTTAACGGGGAGTGCGTCGAAGACATGTCAGATTGCTGCAACGACCGTTACGGGGCCCCGATGAGCTGCGTATACACCGGAACGATGTACGCCTGCAAAGTGCTTAGCAGCTAGGTTTTTTCATGCGGGTTTTCCACCTATTCTCAGCCGTACTTCTGCTAGTTTCACTTCTTTCTGCCGCGGATTGCGGAGGCGAGGTGCCCTGTTCGTGCGGAGACACCGTGGTAACTTCATTTGGCTTAAAACAGGACCTTTCAACGGACATTGGAACTTGCCTGTACATAGGGGCGGACAATGTGACCCTGAACTGCGGAGGGCATTCCATTTCGGCAACCGTGGAGGGCGCTGCGGCGGTCTATTCATCTGAAAAAAATAACCTTGAAGTCCTCAACTGCAACATCGCTGGATTCCAGCAGGGCATTGTCCTGATGGACGGAAGCGGTGCGCGCTTCGAGGGGAACGGCATAACTGCAAGCGGGGACTCTTCTTACGGGATCTGGATTTTCTCCAACGGATTGCCCGCCGCCAACAATAGGGTGGTTGGCAACAAGATAGAGGCAAGAAGCCAGGGAGAGGAGCAGGAAGCCTTGGGGGTGTACCTTTCTGGCACGGACATCATCAACAACACCATTTCAGGAAACGGGATAATTGCCACGGCAGATTCCTATTCTTCAAAGGCGCTTGGGGTTTGGGCTACTTCCAACCAGCACTTTTTGCTCAATGATGTTTCCCAAAATGCCATCCATGCATCATCCCCGGGCCAGGCATCGGGAGTGGTATTGCACAATTTCGGAACCGCATACGACAATAGAATAGAGGCCAACTCCATAAATGTCGAATCCCTGTGCATGTCCGGAGGGGAAATGGGAGACACTCCAACCATTTACATTGACGGGATAAGGCTGGTGAAATTTTCCGATGGCAACTCCATTGCGCTCAACCGTGTGGATTCCAAATGCCTCGGGGCCGAAGAGCTATTCGTTACGTCCGCGCTGCACGGGATTTCCCTTTCTTCCTCATCCATTGCGCACAATTCCTTTTCCGCCAGCTCAAAAAACCAAAAAAGCCAGGGAATCTTTCTTGAAGGGTACTCCTCTTCAAACGAAGTGCAGGACAACACCGCAAGCGAGGGGGACTACTCGGTTTTGCTTGGGGACCAGACCGGGGGCAATTTGTTTTTCCACAACCGGTTTGTTGCCCGCTCCAAAGTTGGGCTGTTTGCCTCTGACGAAAGCGGGGGCGCAAACCAGTTCTTCAAGCTTTTCTTCAGCCCATCCCACAGGGCAGTGGCGCACGGCAATGTGTGGGGAGACATCGCTTCCCTTTTGATAGTCGACACGGACAGGGACGGGTTTGGAGATTCTGGAAGGCAGTACCCCTATTCCGGAGACCGCGGGGGGATGGTATCTTCCGGAGTGGTGGACCGGGGGCCCATGAGGGCCAGGCGGATAGGCGGCAGGGAGTAATCTGCGCCTGAGAACTAGTTGCGGGAGGTTAACTTTTCCGCTTCCTTTTGCGCCTCTTCCGCTATTTTTTCCTCATCCATGGACAGAAGCTTGCGGTTTTCAACCAGGAGTTTGCCATCGACAATGACGTCGGTGACGTTGCCCGCGTGTGCTGAATAGACCACGTTTGCAACTTGGGAATGCGCTGGAACCAGATTGGGTGATTTTAGGTCCAGCAGCACCAAGTCAGCCAAACTTCCTTCTTTTATTTGCCCGCAGTTTATTCCAAGGGCATCTGCGCCCCCCATCGTGGCTGCCGAGACGAGGGCGGAATCCCGTGCAACCGTGGCATCCCACCGCTGGTTTTTCTGAAGGAGCCCGAGCAGCTTCATCCCTTCGAACATGGAAAGCGAGTTGTTTGAGGCAGGCCCGTCGGTGCCAAGCGAAATGTTCATGCCGAACTCTTGCATTTCCATCATGGGAGCGGCAAACCCCCCGGCAAGCTTCATGTTGGAGGCTGGGTTAAGCGACGCGGAAACGTGGCGGCTTGACAGCAGGCGCACCTCCTCCTTTGTGAGCCACACGCAGTGCGCGGCAATTGTGCGCGGGGAAAGGACTCCAAGCGAGTCCAGGAAGTATGCCGGGCGCTTCTTGTGCTTTTTCAGGCAGTCGAAGACCTCCTTCCTGGTTTCCGAAAGGTGGATGTGGTAGGGCAGGCTGTAGCGTTTGGATAACTCGTTTGCCATCTGCAATAGTTGCGGGGAGCAAAGGTAAATTGAGTGCGGGGCGATGCTGCAGCGGATGCGCCCATGCGCCTTGCCGTGCCATTTCTTTACGAATGCTTCAGCAATGGACAGTTCGCTTTCCCCCCTCCATCCATCGCCCATGTCCGCCATGCCGTAGCCAAGAGTGGAGCGGATGCCGATTTTTTCCACCGAGGAGGCAACCTCATCCATGTGGAAGTACATGTCTGAAAAGCATGTGATGCCGCCCTTGAGCATTTCGGCTGATGCAAGAAGGGCGCCTGCGCGCACCTGTTTGGGGGTGAGCTTGGTTTCCACCCTTCGCACAGTGGCAAGCCAATCCTTCAGCTGCATGTCCTCGGCAATGCCACGCAGGAGGGACATTGCGCAATGAGTGTGGGTGTTCACGAATCCTGGAAGCAGCAGCTTGCCTGATGCGTCCATCTTTTCAGCCCCGGATGGGCTTATGGCTCCGCCTATTTTCGAGATGGCGTTCCCCTCCACTAGCACATCGGAGCGCTTGCCGGAAAGCAAGGTGGCGTTTTTCAGGAGAAGGGGCATGCGCTCATTTTAATCTTGCCATTTTTAACGTTATTGCATGCACCTTGACGAGGGCAGAATAGCGTTTGCCGCTGCCGTTTGCGCAGCAATCGGAATCGCCCTCCTTTTTGCCTTTTCAGAAACTGCGCAAAACGCAACCGTCGCGTCTGCTTTGGTGTCGGAGGAAAATTCCTTTCTCCTTGTTTCAGGGACGGCGGCCAATGTGAGCCAGGACAGGTTCCTGCTGTGCGAGGGAGTATGCATAAGCGTCAGGAAAAACAATCTGCCATCTTCCCAGCTGGTTCATGAAGGGGGCTATGCCAGGGTTTTAGGGAGGGTGCATGAGTATCGGGGGAACCGCTATTTCCAGGCGCAGGAAATAGATTCGGGCTGATGGGCAAGGCGCTTTGCGCAGGCAACTAAAGGAAAATTGGTGGGGGATGATGATTTCTTTTGCCGCCATTGCGATTGGCATGCTCCTTGGCATGGCATCGGGATTGCTCAGCGGCATCCACTCCAACACCATAGCCTCGGTGCTCTCGGAGATAGGCATGGAGCCTTCTTCGTTTGCATTGCTGGTGGTTGCCGCGCTTGGGGCGCACCTTGCCTTCCAGTTTTTTCCCTCCATTTTCCTTTCCATCCCGGACGACACAGTGGTGGCCTCCGTCCTCCCAGGTCACAGGCTGGCGCTTGAGGGGAAGGGCAATGAGGCGCTTTGCATCTGCGCATTCTCAGTCGTCCTTGCCGCCTCCTGTTCCGCGCTGCTTCTTCCAGCCGCTCTTTTCATTTTGCCGCTTGCATATAATTTCATTGAGCCGCATATGGCGCTTGTGCTTGTGGGGGCGTCCTGCGCCCTTCTTCTTTCGGAAAAACAAGGGAGGAAGATTGCGCTTGCAATGGGAGTGTTTTTGCTTGCAGGCGCCCTCGGAATGGCAAGCCTGCGAGGTGCGATAAACGATTCGCTCTTCCCGCTCTTCTCAGGCCTGTTTGCCTCAAGCGGAATACTGCTTTCCCTCACTGCCACAAAGAAGCTGCCAAAACAGCTGGACGGGGGAACCGAGCTTGACTTCCTCCCCTATGTTGCGGCCGGAGTGGTTGCAGGGATGCTCTCGGACCTGCTGCCAGGGATTGCAGCGCCTGCGCAGATTGCGGTTTTTGCATCAGTTGCACTTCCCGCGCAGGATGCGCGAAAGTTCCTTGCATTGATCTCTTCCATCGCAGCCTCGCACATGGTGTTTGCATTCGGGGCGCTTTTGTCCATTGGAAAGGCGCGGGAGGGGGCGCTTGCAATTGTGAATGAAGTGAGCCCTGTGTTGCTATCCGACTTGCCAGTTCTGGTGGGCGTTTTCCTTCTCTCGCTTGGGGTTTGCTCGCTTTTGCTCTTGAAGCTTTCCTCCTTTGCGCATCTTATGCAGAGATTTGACACGAAGAGGCTCAACCTGCTCATACTTGGCTATCTTGTGTGCGCAGTTGCGATAATTTCCGGGCCGCTGGGGCTGCTGCTGTTTGCCACATCAACTTGCGTAGGGCTGCTTGCGCCCCTTCTTGGAATAAGGAGAACACATGTCATGGGGGCGATAATAGTGCCTTCAATATTGCTTGCGCTGTGATGGACGGGTAGCGCCCTTTCAGCTGACTTTGAATTCCGCCTCTTGGTACATGTCGGGGGAGTTCGGCACATCCACTTTTGCGAATGCCACCCAGCGCAGCCCGACCCGGCGGCAACTATCGCCATCATATATGCCAATTGACGGAGGGGCCGAGGGGGGGATGATAAAGTCGTGCGTGAATTGCCGGATGCTGCCTGAGGCAGTGCGTTCAGAGAGCGTGAAGGCAACCTCTTGGAATAGGCGGCCGTGCTTGCCTGAAGTTTCATACATTTCTACCGCCTTGACGCCGTACTCCATTGTCCGAAAGCCATTATTGATTGAAACTTCCAGGTGCATGGATTCTCCGCGGATGATAGTTTTTCTGCCCAAAGACAACTTCAGGCGCTTTGACAGCAGCCACTTGGCAAGCTGATAGATGATGGGCAGCCCCAATGCTAGAGGAATGATGATGATTAGGGCAAGCTCACTGATCATTTCACCACCACCTCCAAAAACTCATTTTTGTCAATGGCAAGAGGCATGTCTATCTTGCATTCGATGATCCACTGGACTGCGATGATTTTTCCATCGTAAGTTTCTGGCGCATCCATGTCCGGAGTGAATGAGAAAGAGCCCGACTGAGACGCGGGAAACTTCGCCTCCTGCGTCCAGACCTTCTTAAGTGGGAAGGCGAACGCTGCTTTTGCAGCCATGGCAAGCTGTCCGACTGTGCGTGCGCTGTTCTTTACGGCTTGCAACCTGTAGTCCTTGGAGGAAATGATACAGGAGAAATTTACTGCCACGCCTCGCGATTTGGAAAGCTGCAAGGCATCGTCCCCGGAAATACGAAAAGAGCCGCTGAAGGGGACGCCTTTGGCGGCGGATGCTGGAGCAAAAATTTCAATCATAGCGACAAAGAGAGGATGAGAGAGAATAAAAAGGGATATTTTTCCATTCACAGCCCGTCCGTGCTGCTGCACGACCATCTCGCTAACGGACTCAGAGAAGTCGTCCGTTCACAACCCCATCCTGGCCTACGCGGTTGGTAATTTTTACCTTGCCAAGCTCGGTGTCGACCACTGCGCCTTTTGTCAGGATATTCTGCCTCGCGTGGTGGCGGTTGTCCGGGGTTTCAAGAACGTTTCTCATGGCCACTTTTTTCATGCCTGACTTGGTAAGGACGTTGACCGTGCTTGCAGTCTTGAGCTTGAGCTTGGTTTCTCCGCCTCGCACGTGATTGAGAATGCCGGCGTTTGCCTTGCCGATTTTTGTGGCTGTGAACACGCCGCCGACCAATCTGAGCTTCTTGTCGGATGCGCGCCCGCGCCTTCCTCCTGTCCCTTTGATAGTTGAGCCTGATGCCCCATGATAGTTTTCCATAGTCATTTCCTCCTCTAATAGAGTACAGCCACTATATTTTGGCTTGTATTTTTAAATTCATGCCATGGGAGTTGCGCGATGGGCTTGGGCTGGCATTTTAAATCTTCCACCAGACGATGAATGCATGCTTGTCTTGAGGTGCAGCTCATCGGCTACTATGGGGGAATTGGTGAGGAAGGCGCAGGAGCTGGGCTGCCTTGTGCTTTCCCCCAAAGAAGAGAAGACCCTAAAGGAGCTTGAGGCTGCCTTTGAGCTTGCAAGAAGGGCGTTTGAGGCAAAGGAGAATATTTCCACTACCCCTCTGCATGAGGCGCTGCTGTTTTTGGCGTGTGAAACCAACTTTTCCTCCGCCATTGCAAGAGTGGGGGCGAAAAGTACGGGGGATTTCCTGCTGGTGTGCGAGGGGAAAATAGGGGAGGGGGAGTTGAAGAGGAAATTGCAACTGACCAAGGCAACGCCAGTCAAGCTTTCGGAGTTTGGCAAGAAGGTTGGATTTTACTTTGAAGCGGAGCTTGCCATTGAGAGGATGGCGCTTTGCAGGATAAGGAACTGAACTCGTTCCTTAACTTGCACGGAAACAATTCCATGTTTCCCTAGAAGCCTTTAAATATATGTGAGTATGTGAGCATATGCGTGATGTATATGGAAGAGATTTCAACGATAAGACTGCACCGCCAGACCAAGACCCATCTTGACCGCTACCGCGAATACCGCAATGAAAGCTACGATGAAGTGGTGATGAAGCTTGTGGATATCGCCGAAAACGCAAAGAAGGAGCCGGAACTATCAAGGGAGGCTGTGCAGCGGATAGAAGCTGCAAGAAAAAGGATAAAGGCAGGCAACTTCATTAGCGAAGATGATGCAAGAAAGAGGCTGGGGCTGTGAGCTACGAGCTGATTTTCGATCCAAAGGCGCTTGAATTCCTGCAAAGCCTCCCAAAAGAGCTGCGCAAAAGAATTTTCGACAAGGCCAACGATGCAAAAGAGAACCCGCAGCGCTTTTTTGAGAGACTGAAGGGGAGGAAAGACCACAAACTGCGCGTTGGAGATTACACAGTCATTGCAGATGTAAACCAAGGCTTAAAACGGATAGAAGTGACGCTGATTGACCACAGGAAAAGTGTGTATAATAGGCTCCCTAAGGAAAAATGACAAAGTAAGGGGCCTACTTCTTGAGCCCAAGCTGCCGATAGATTATGTTCTTTTCAAGGGGGATGTCTAGCCCTAGTGCCTTGTGGATGAAAACGAAGATGTCAATCGCGCGGTTTGGGTCGAGCTTGCTTTTCACGATGATGTCCTTCATGCTGGCCTCCTTGCCTATCATTTCGTAAAGCAGCAACCCATCCCTTCCGTAGCGCTTGAATATGGCGAAGCCGTCCTCGCCGTACCTTTTCTTTATCTCGTCGCGGGTGAGCTGCCTGAAGGTGACGAACCCTTTTTTCCCAAAATAGGCGAGTATGGTGTCGATGTCGAAAAATGACAGGCTGCATGAAAGGGAAAGCTCCACGAAATCGTGCTTGCCATCGATATGCTTCACGAGCTCCTGCGCGCTCTTGCCGAATCTGGTGGCAAGCTCGGCGAAAAGCACCGCCTGCTGCGTGAGGGAAAGCTTGGCCATGGCAGGCACATCCACCGGCACCAATAGCTCGTCCGCCTCTTCCTCCTCCTCTTTTTGCTGGTTTGGCACTTTTGGAGGGGCCTTGGGAGCCACGAAGGGTTTTTCCTCAGGGTCTTCCTCGATGATGGGCTTGAAGCGCGGCTCGCGGGCAGGCTCTGGCTTTTTTTCAGCAGGGGGTTCCTCCGGCGTTTCATCTGAGGGCTCAGGCTCAGATGAAGGCGGCTTCTCAAGCTTGATTATGCCCTGCTCGTCCATGAACTCAAGTATTTCGACAAGCTTGGACTCCGACACGCCGGTTTGCCGGAGTATTTCCTCCGCGGTTTTCTCCCCGTCTATGAGATTGTATATCTGGACGCCAAGCTCGCCATGCTTTTCGTAAAGCACTTTCTCAAGCGGAGACATGAGGCTGACGTCCGCTTCCTTTTTTTCTTCCTGGGAGGCGCGTGGCGAAAAATCCTTTTCCCGCTCATCTGCCGGAGAATTTCCGCCGATGCCGCGCTCAAAACGCGCGCTTTTCCCCCTGCTTGGCCCGATGCCCTCCCCCGCCTCGCCGCTTTCATCTTCCTTTTCTTCTATTTCTTCATCCCCCGCTGCGGGCTTGCCGCCAAGCCCTTCTTCCTCCATGCCTTGCCTTTCGCTTTTTCTCGGAGGGATGGGGGGGGTTCTTGCAAAAGTCGATTGGGAGGGCGGGGAGTATGCCGCGGATGGGGAGATGGCGGGCGGAGATATGCGTGAAAGCTGCGGAGGGGTGATTTTTGAGGCGGGCCCTTGGGACACGCTTACCATCCCGTTGTTGTTCATGTACTCAAGGATGGAAACGAATGCTTCCTCGCTCATGCCAAGCTCATCCATGAGCTGCAACGCGGTCTTGGTTCCCTCGCAGCTGTTGTAAAGCCTGACTGCGTCATCTCCGAACCTGCGGCGAAGCAATGACTGGTCCTTGAAAGTCTGCAGAGAGGTTTTTGCCCCCCTTGTGAGGCGCATTTCGAAATCTTCCTCTGCCATTTTTACCCCTCTTTCCAGCTGCAAATGTGCGAATTTTACGAATAGGAGTTGGGCGCAAATCTTTATAAGGGTTGGATTGGAATTTGACAAATTATGGCATTGGACGACCTCCTAATTTCAACAGGCGTTGACCAGCTCATACGCCTGGTGAAGGAGCGCGGAAGGATTGAAATGGGCGAGGCGGCGCGGCTCCTCAAGACACCGCTTAGGACGGTGGAGGACTGGGCGCATGCCCTTGAGGAGGAAAAGCTCATCTCAATCGAATACAAGCTCACCAAGATTTACCTGGTGTGGAAAACGCCAAGCGCGCAGTATGTGGCTGAGCGGGCGGGGAAGCTTGAGGCAAAGGCGAGCAAGACAAAGGGGGATGTTGAAGGGCTGCTGTCCAAGGTGGAAGAGGGCGGCGCAGAGCTTGCGCAGATGCAAAACGAGCTTTTGCGGCTGCAGTCGTCCCCCATCAAGGGCGCGGTTCCGGCGGATATCCAGAAGATGAAGGAAGACCTCTCCGAACTTGACAGGAATTACAATATTACCATAAAGGCTGCCAAAGACAAGCTAAGCCGCCTCAAGAAAAAAGTTGATGCTGCTGCCCCGAAGGTTGATGCCAAAGGCGGGGCGGACATTGAAAAGGAGCTCTTGGTGCTGCGCAAATTCGAGGAGACCCTAACGATGCAGCTTGAGGAGAACGGGGCTTTTTTTGAGGCGCTGCAGGCCCGCCTTGAGGGGCTGCGGAAGAAAATAGAAGCCGGTGGCAAGGAAACCGCAATAGAGGAGATGCGTGGCGAGATTGGGGAGATATCGGCCCTCAAAACCGAGCTCGCAGGGGCGATTGAGGCGATTGCCGATGAGCACAAGGCCATACTTTCAAGGCTTTCCAGGCTGGATAGCAAGTTTGAGGAGTACAGCAGGAAGGAGTCTGTGGCAGGAGCGAAGAGGAAGCTTGCTGAAATAAGGAAACTTGAGGAGGAGGCGAGGAGGCAGAAGGATGCTGTCGACTCGCGCTTGCAAGACTCGGTAACGCTTGTCAAAAAGCAGATAGCCGAGCTTGCCCAGGCCGCCTCGAAGTTGAATGCCGCCCGGCAAAACGCGCAGGGGATAATGCAGGAATACTTGGACATTTCCGAGGAAGTGAGCAGGGCGGGAGAGGAGCTTGCCGGCAGGCAGAAGGAAATTTCCGCGAAGATATCATCCCAGGTTGGCATGCTTGACGGTTACAGCAGGGGCGGTGGCGGCAATGTTTCCAAGGAGGAGCTGGAAAAGGTCTCTTTCCTTATCCGGGAGCTCAAGCGCGAGCAGGAGCTTCTTGAGGAGAAGGTGAAGCTGCTTGCCAAGGAGTCAGAAATCGTCAAGATGGAGGCTTCCTTGGCCCCAGGGGCGCAAGCCGCCCAGGCAGCCAGAGGGGACAGGGCGCCCCAGATGGCGGCCCCAGCTGCGCATGGCGCATCCTCGTTCGTGGACAAAATAAAGCTGTCCCAGGAGGAGGAGTCCGAGTTCGAGCGCAAGCGCGAGGAACTGCGCTCGCTGATACGCAAGATGTGGGAGGAGAGCAAGGGCAGCGGGGCAGCTTAGCCTCCGGATTAAAGCTTTTGCCAAAAAAAGCACAAGAGGGATTGGATGGTAAGCCCATACATAAAGGCAGCGCTAGTTACGCTTGCGATCACGCTGTTCGGCTTCTTCCTGATAAGCCAGCTGGATGCGATGAAAGCCGCCGAGCTGCAAAGGAATGTGGATGAGCTGATATTCCAGTCGCAGACCGAGAGGGCGATGTTCCTTTATTCCCAATCCATGGCGAACAGTTCCTACGAGCTTTGCGATTACCTCTCCTCCGCAGCCAAGGACCGCGCATCCAAAGCATACACGCTTGCGGAAAAAATCCGCAGGTATGAGGAAAGCAATGTGGTAAACGAGGAATACGAAAGAATAAGCGGGCGGTATTACCTTGCCAACACCGAGCTTTACCTCAACCTGAGGGCTGCGGCGAAATACTGCGGAAAAAGCCCGTACACCACGGTGCTTTTCTTCTATAGGATAAAGGGGGAATGCCAGGACTGCCTCGCACAGGGGGCGGTGCTTGACGGCCTGCGCGAGGCGCACCCAAACCTGCGCGTTTTCGCCCTGCCATACGACACCGACTACGAATTCATAAACATCTTCGCCAGAAGGCACGGCATTTCGCAGGTGCCATCGCTGGTCATAGATGATAATGTTGTGCTGCAGAGGCTTTCAAGCGCGCAGGAGATAGGGCCGTACATTGGGAAACCGCAGGGGGGCTGAGCACTTGGAAGACCCCCCCGCCCAGCTCAAGCGTTCCACCATACAAATCCCCCAAAAGCGGGAGATGGTGATTGTGGGGATGGCGCTCCTTGCGCTCATCTCATTCGTTTTCCTGACCATCTCTTACCAGGTGGTTTTCCTGACGTATACCGTGCTTACCATCTTCATATTCAGCTCCTACCTTGTGCTTTGGTGGGACGGAGGCAAGGACGAACCCAAAGTGCCTGAGCCAAAAGTGCACCCCATGGTATCGGTCATCATCCCTTCGTTCAACACCAAGAAAACCATAGTGCAGTGCATTGAGGCTTGCAAGGGGATGGAGTATTCTGGCAAATTCGAGATACTCGTGGTGGAGGACGGCTCCACCGACGGCTCTCTTGAGATGCTGCGGAAAATGGACGATATACGCCTCGTCATCAACCCAAGAAATATGGGCAAGGCGGCCGCCCTCAACTGCGCCATAAGGCAGGCGAAGGGCGAGATTGTGGCGTGCGTGGACTCGGACTCCTATCCCCGCAAGGACGCGCTGCAGAAGGCGGTGAAGCATTTTTCCGAGTCGGATAAAATTGCCTCGGTTGTGGTCTTCATCTGCGTCCACGACCCAAAAAACCTGCTGCAAAAATTGCAGGAGATAGAGTACTGGATTTCTTTCGGCTTCTTCTGCAAGACCATTGCAAGCATAGACGGGCTTTATGTGACTCCTGGCCCAACCACATTCTACCGCAAATCCGTGCTTGACAAGCTGGGCGGGTTTGACGAGAAAAACCTGACCGAGGACATGGAGATCGCCCTTCGCATGCAGAGGCACGGCTACAAGATACGCGCCTGCCACGAGACGCAGGTTTGGACCGAGGCCCCCGACACGCTTCCCAAGCTTTACCGCCAGCGGCTGAGGTGGTACAGGGGAGGGGTGATGAACGTGCTCAAATACATCGACATGTTCTTCAACCCGAAGTACGGGGACTTCGGGCTGTTCATTTTGCCAACCACGCTGGGAAGCGGCTTTTTCGGGGCATTTTTCATGGCTTGGAGCATATTGACCGTGGCCCGCGGGCTTTTTGACTGGCTGCTCCCGGTGGCAAGTAGCATCTATTCCGGCTCAAACCTGCTGTCCTACGGATTTGCAAACGGGCTTTTGACTTTCCAGTCTGCCTGGATATTCGGCTTGCTCTCCATAATGCTGTGGTCGTTTTTCCTGGTAAAAAGCTTTGAGATTTCACGGGTTAAGCCAAGCCTAAGGCATGCGCTGCCCTTGGTGCTCTTGCTTTGGGTGTATCCCATGTTTTTGGGATTGGTGTTTTTGGTAAGCTATATCTCCGAGCTTTTCGGCCTTAAGTACAAGTGGTAGCCATGGGGGAAGCTCACTGCATCCTTGGGGGAACGTTTACTTATGTGCACGAGGGGCACCTGCGCATGCTCAAGCAAGCGGGTGCGTTCAGAAGAATATCGATTGGACTCACATCAGACCATTATGTCAGGAGGCACAAAATCTATCCTGCTTTCAGTTATGAGAAAAGGCTTGCAGGGCTCAAAGCCGCCCTAAGCAATTTGGGATTTCTTTCCCGCTCCACTATCCGCATGATACAGGATGAGGCAGGAGGGGCAGACTCGCACAAGGAAGCGGATACCATCATTGTGAGTGAGGAAACGTTTGGGGCTGCGCTGCGGATAAACAAGGCGAGGAAGAAAAGGGGCATGCGGCAGCTGAAAATAATCTCGGTCCCCCTTGTTTTCGGACAGGACTTGAAGAAAATTTCCTGTGCTTCTATTTTTGAGGGGAAAACCGGCTTGGCTGGAAGGCTCAGAAAGCCCCTCCACATTCAAGTTGGGACAGAAAACCCGACCAAGCTTGCAGGGGCTGCCAAGGCATTGTCAAGGGCGTTTGGGAAAAAGTTCGTTGTGCATGGGCATGCTGAGGACTCGCGCGTGGCATCCCACCCGTTTAATGAGGAAACGTTCAGGGGAGCCAAAAACCGGGCGGTTGCCGCATGGAAACGCGCCAGCAAAAACTCAAAGCCAGACTATTCCCTTGGCATCGAGTCAGGGCTTTTTTCCAGGATGGGGCAGGAGCTGAACATTGACATCACCGTTTGCTGCGTTTATGACGGACGGGAGGCGACCTACGGAACCGGGATGGGCTTTGCCGTGCCAAACCGCATTGCCATCTGGATAAGGAGGGAGAAAAGCGACCTGTCAGCTGCCCTGGAAGAATTGGCTGGCGTCAAGAAGATAGGCTGGAAGGAAGGGGCGCTGGGATGGTTTTCGGATGGCGTGATGCACCGTCGCGAGCAGATAGAGGCGGCAGTGGCATGCGCTTTTGTGCCGCGGATTGCGCGGGCGAGGAGAGGAGTGGAGTATTAGGGATTGCTTATGCCCTTTTCGGAGATTAGCCTGGAGATTTCTTGCGCCAGGCCATTAAGATTTTTGTAGTGATGGGATTGGGAATCCTGGTTGGGCGCGTAAGCCGCCTCCAAATCTTGCAGAACGTATTCGAGGAGCATTTTGAGTTCCGCCTTGGGCATGCCTTCCTTGTTTTCGCGGTATTTTTCCTTAAGCTCGCCATACGGAGATGGGTTTGTGGAAACCCCGGGCGGCACCCTTCCTTCGGCTATTCTCCTTGAAAGCTGCTCTTCTCTTCGTTGGTTGGATTGCAGCTCTTTGGCCTTTTCCAGCTGTTTGGTCGAAAGGAATGCCAAGGGCAGTATCAGTGGGGAAGCGGCAAACGAATAACTGGCAGACTGCTTGTCTTTTTTGAGCACCCATTCAATCGATGGTGCGAAGGAGACGGCTACATTTGCCAGGTCGCAGAAGAATGCGTTCCTTGCCTTTTTGGAAGCCTCCTTGTAGCCGTCCAGCTTGAGCGATTTCCAATAGGCAAAGCTGCCTTTTGCGGCATAGAGGGCAAACCCCCCGTTCCCTGCCATCATCCATTCCGGCTGCCAGAAATCCGAGCGGAAGAAGTGCTTGGGCTTGCTGATTATGGCAGGTATGCTGATGGCTTTGAACGCGGAAAAGGTGATAGAGGCTGCGAGGGATGCGCCCGCGCAAGAAATTGGCCCGAGGTAACGCGGATTTGATTTCACTGCGGTTTGCATTGCCTTGTGCATCCATAACCACCGAAGTAGGCTTAGAAGTGTGTGGTTATATTTATAATTATATGCAAAATACAGGATGCTTTCTTTCCGAATGTTTCAGTCGGCTTTCTCAAGCAGTTTTCTCGCTTTGGGAAGCATTTTCTCTTTCTTTTCCTGGTGCGCGCAGAGCCACTCAAGGATGGTTGGGACCCATTTTTGCTTGTACTCCCCAGTTAGCAGCCTTCCGCTTGCCATGTCTTGGGCCATCTCATCTAACTTGCCATCATCCTGCAGGAAGTGGAACTTCATCACTTCGTAAAGCATGTCCTTTTCCACCTCTCCCCCGAGCTTGCGCTGCTCCTGTGCGGTTGGGCGCCCGCCCGAGAAGGCGTTCATCAGCTTCTTCTTGGCAACCTCTGGGGAGTCGGAAAGCATAAGAGTGGAGGCTGGGTCGCGTTTGCTCATCTTGCTGTCCCCGCGCAATCCGCGCATGAGCTTGTGGTAGGTCGCAGCGGGAAGCATGAGCTTTTCCTTGAAGGCGATGTCCCGCGCAAAGCGCAGGTGAGGGTCCTGGTCCACGCCGACGGGCACCAGCGTGCGCTTTGGGCCGCCAAAGTCCTTGTGCTGGGGCAGCAGTATGTCGCCCACCTGCGTGAGGGCGGCGAAGTAAAGCGAATAGTTGCGCTCCCCGTAAAGCGCTTGCAGCATGGCAGGGGTGGCCCGCCTTGAGTAAATGTAGGCCATCTGCATCACGCGAACCTCGGTGGACTGCTTGTAGATATACGCGTTTTTTTCGTCAAGGCCCAAGGCAAGCAGGTCAGCCACGTTGGATACCGCTGTCTCATGGGTTGCCTCAAGGGAAAGCCCGTTGTCGGCATAGGCCTCAAGGTCGGCGATGCAGTAGAATAGCTTTGCCCCGAATTTTTTCTGGAAAAAGACAAGCTCGTCTGCGGTGAGCTTGCTTCCGAGGTGGAAGTCGGAGGAGGGCTTGATGCCCGAAATCACTGCAACTGGCTTTTTGTCAAGCGCATCCTTGAGCCAAAGCCCAAGGTCCCTGTGAGCAAAAAGTATTCCCCTTCTTGCAAGGTAGAAGTCGAGCTTGCGCACTGTTTCCTCGCCGATGGACGACATGCCAAACTCGTCAAAAAGCTTGGAGTAGTCAAACGATTGCTCGGCTGCCCATGGGTCGATGCTAGCCATTGGAAGGCACCTTTTTCTGCTTCTTTTTTGCCTCGCCTTCCCCGACCACAAAGCCATGGGAGGTGATGGCGGATGGGACTGCCATGTGCTCGTGGGGCGAGCCGCGCATCTTGACTATCTCCACCGCGCGGGTGCGCCGCCCTGCCTCCCGCAGGAAGGAGAGGTTGATGTAGCAGTCGGCAAAGGATTCCACCCCTGAAACCGTGGAGGGGACTGCTGAGTCGGAGGTTGGGAGGGACTCTGCCGAAATCATGCAGGTGACTTTCCAGCTTTTGAGCACGTTGACAAGCTTGAGGGTGTTGAGCCGTCGCTCCTCCTGCGTGGAGAACAGCAGCGCAAATGGGGCGATGGAATCCACCGCCACGCGCTTGATGCCAAGGGTCTCAATCAGGTCGCGCAATGCGCCTTCCTGCTCCACAAATGAGCCAAGCTCGTTTTGGGGGTATTCTATGAACACCACGCGCTGCTCCTTTTCAAGCTCGAGGAGGTCCCAGCCGAAGCCGGACAGGTTGGCGTAGATTGAATCCTTTTGGGCGTCAAAGGAAATGAACAGCCCTGGCTCGGCATGGTCGATTGCCCCTTTCATCAGGAATTGCGAAACGAATGTGGTCCTGCCGGAGCCAGTGGTCCCTGCGACTGCGGTTACCGAGTTTTTCAGGAAGCCCCCGCCAAGCATCCTGTCAAGGCCCTCTATTCCAGACTTTACTCGTGAATGCTCCATGGTAGCTCCCCTTTCGTTCATCCATGATTATTTTGCTTGCTTTTTTCCCTTGCAAGATGTGAGGCGCGCAATTGCGCCCGCGCATGCCTCACTTCTTTTCAAGCAGCTTCCTGCCAAGCTCGGAGCGGTGCTCCATCTTTTTCTTGAACTGCTCGGCTTCGTCCTTGGAAAGCACCTTTTCCATGATGTGCCGCGTAAAGTTCTGGGAAGTCTGCGAAATGTCAAGAAGGGCTCCCTGCGCTTCTCCAAGGGAGAGCTTCACTTCCGAGGGCCGCAGTATCTCCACTCCGATAGGAGAGTACTCTGAGGCGATTTTGACGAGCACTGGAAAGTCCTGCGAGAGCAGCTTCACCTCGGCCCAGGTGGAAAACACCCCGTCCTTGTCGATGGGGGAGTCTATTTCCCCGACCGCGTAGATTACCCCTTTTTCCTTGGTAAGCTTGCCGATGAATCCCACCATGATGTTTTTGATGTCCTCCTGGCTTTTCCCGTGGAGGTCGAAGTAGAGCTTGACCAGGTACCCTCCCTCCTTTATCGCCTCGGAGGTTATCTCATCGACTGACTTGGGCTTTTGTTCCATAACACCAGCGATAGGGTATTTTGCCGAACGTATTTTTAAGCTGACGACTGGCGTCAGGAATAAAAGGGAAGGGGCAGTAAGTTGCCCATGGGCGCCAGGAAGGGCACGATGCATTCTGATAGGGGGAAGCTGGAATCTCGCGAGCCCATGCTGGATGGGGGAAGCAATCAGGAGGAGGAACCCTTTGAAGATGATGGGCCCAAGGCAGAGCCCCAGAAAGGAAAGGAGGGAGGGCTGCACAGCGGCAGGGGAGGAATTGGGCACGATGCTTCCGGAAGAAGAGGGAGCAGGGGGAAGAATTCTGAAGCAGCGGATGAGATAGCCGAGGAGCGCGAAGACACCGGGGTTTCGTCCATGGAAGGCGGGATGGGGCTTGAAACCATTGTGGGGCTGCCCACCTGGCGGGAGGCGCTTTTGGAGCTTGTCGACACCCACAAGCTTGACCCTTGGAACATAGACATTGTGGAGGTGGCCTCAGGCTACCTTCAGAAGATACGCAACATGGAGATGCTGGACCTGCGCATACCCGCCAACCTCATACTTGCCGCAGCCATACTCATACGCTTCAAGTCCGATGCCCTGCGCTTCGAGGAACAGGCCCCCTTGCCCGAGGAGGCGATTGCGCCTGATGAGGATTATGGGGTGGCAGGCATCCCGCCCCTTGAGCTAAATGGCAGGATTCCGCCCAAGAGGATGGTGACCCTTGACGAATTGATTACCGCCATGGACCGCGTGTTTGACGAGCAGAAGAAACGGGAGGAGAAGGCGCAGAGGATTGAGATTCCATCCGTGATGAACATCCAGCTTCCCGAATTCAACATCGAGCAGAGGATGGCGGAAGTTTACGGGCGCGTGCTTGCGGAGAAGGACTCCGAGGGATTGGCGACATTTTCCTCGCTTCTGCGGGAGGGGACTTCGGAGGAAATCATCTACACCCTTCTCCCCATGCTGCATCTCGTGCAGGACAGGAAGCTCACCGTGTTCCAGGAGAAATTTTTCGGGGAAATATTCATACGCGTGCAGGAGGAGAGCGGGAAAGTGAAGGGTGAAGCGGGAAAGGCGATGATGGATGGGATGGAAGCCGAGGAAGAAATTGAGGCGGAAGGGATGGCGCAGAAAAGCAAGGCAAGATGAGAACAGTTGGGGAATGTGGATAGGTTGGGGGAGATTGGCAGGAGTCAGGATTGGGGGACTGTTTCGATATTGAGGGATGTTTATGGACAACGAAGAGGCATGCCGCATATTGGAAGCCGCTCTTTTCATGAGCTCAAAGCCGCTTGGGGCGCCTGAGCTTGGGAAGCTGCTTGGAGTGGCTGCGCCAGGGTATGTTGCCCAGCGGCTGGATGGGCTTAAGGCAAGGTACGAGGCAGCGCAAGGCGCGATCGAGATAGTTGAAGAGGGAGGCAAGTACTACATGCGCCTCAAGCAGCAGTATTCCGTCTACGTGAAGGATTTTACCTCCCAGGGGGAGATTAGCAAGCACGCGCTTCGGACGCTTGCCTACATTTCCAAAAACGAAGGGGTGCTCAAAAGCCGCCTTTGCAAGGCGCTGGGCTCGACCATTTATACAGACATACACGAGCTTGTGGAGAAAGGCTTTGTTGCCCAGAAGCGCTCGGGCAGGAGCACCGCGGTTTCCACCACGCCGAAGTTCAAGGCTTATTTTGGGGCGCAGTAGTGTGGAGGTTTGCCGTTCGAAATGGATTGCAGGTGGGTGTTTAATTTGTTGCGGCTTTAATTGAAAATGAGAAGGTGATGGCATGCAGGATTTGACCGAGCAGAATTTCGACTCCGAGATAAAAAAGGGATTTGTCCTTGTGGACTTCTGGGCCCCTTGGTGCGGGCCTTGCAGGATGCTGGGGCCCATGGTGGAGCAGCTGTCAGGCGAGATGAAAGGAGTGAAGTTCGGC
>CAYSQN010000002.1:0-19879 GCA_964433305.1 Microcaldota archaeon
AAGAATGTGATTTTCGTGTCCGCGACACCGGCCAAGTATGAGAGGGAGACTTCTTCGCAGATAGTGGAGCAGCTGGTGCGGCCCACTGGTTTGCTTGACCCGCAGGTGGAGATAAGGGGAACCAAAGGGCAGATTGATGACCTGATGAAGGAGATAAAGATACGGGCAGACAGGGGCGAGAGAACACTTGTCACTACGCTTACCAAGAGGATGAGCGAGGACTTGACTGATTATCTTACTCAGAAGGGAGTGAGGGTGCGGTACCTTCACTCAGAAATTGAAACCATTCAGAGGACGGAGATAATCCGAAGGCTGCGGCTGGGGGAGTTTGACTGCCTGGTTGGGATAAATCT
This sequence comes from Microcaldota archaeon, assembly GCA_964433305.1. GTDB lineage: Archaea > Micrarchaeota > Micrarchaeia > Anstonellales > Anstonellaceae > UBA10161. The sequence goes on from CAYSQN010000002.1 coordinate 354, forward strand.
TCTGAGAGAGGGACTGGATATACCCGAGGTATCGCTTGTTGCCATACTGGATGCTGACAAGGAAGGCTTCCTTCGAAATGAGACTTCGCTCGTTCAGACTATTGGAAGGGCTGCGAGAAACTCCAACGGAACGGTGATACTTTACTGCGACAGGAGGACGGAGGCAATTGAGCGCGCGGTGAAGGAAACCGAAAGGAGACGCAAAGTGCAGGAGGAGTTCAACCGCAAGCACGGCATCACGCCCACCACCATCCGCAAGTCAGTGGGCGAATCACAACTTGAGGACAAGGAGGAGAAAAAGAAAAAGGTGCCCTTGCAGGAGCTTGCCGCGCTTTCCATCAACCTTGAGGCTCAGATGCAGCAGGCTGCCGAGGATCTTGACTTCGAGAAGGCGATAATGCTGCGCGACCAGCTGCTGGAAGTGCAGGCCGCCATGGGCGGGGGCAGCAAGAAGAAGGCATCTGGCACTGCAAAGAAGAAAGGGAAAGCGGGAGTGGAAGCGAAAGCCCAGCCCAAGAAGGAAGCAAAAAGTAAAGCTGAAACTAAAGCAGCAGGCATGAGAAGCAAGCGAAAGTAATTACATTTTTGCGGTTTCCTTGAAAACTTTTTCCATCTTGCCCAGGAACTTTTCCCAAGTGTAGTGCTGCTGCACGCGTTTTCTTCCAAGCTTGCCCATCCGCTCGGTTTCGTTTGGATGGTCGGCAAGAAACTGCATTTTTTGCGCCATCTCTTCAGGAGAGTTGACAAGATAGCCGGTTTGCCCATCGATTATGGATTCCGTGGGCCCGCCTTCATTCACCGAGATGCAGGGCTTGCATGACGCCATGCTCTCCAGAGGGACTATGCCCCAATGCTCCATGCTCGAAGAAAAGAGCGTGGCATAACAGGTGGAATAAAGCTTTTTCAGCGCAGTCTCAGAAGGGTTGAGTCTGATGTCGACATTAAAGCCCGAAGAAATTTGGGCCAAATGCTCCAAATATTTCTGGTCCCTTTTAGAGCCGCTATGATGGCCTGCAATCATGAGCTTCCAATTCTTCTTGCCGAATTTCTTGAATGCCTCAATTGCAAATTCCATCCTTTTTTCAGGCACCAGCCTTGAGGGGTAAAGGAAGAATTTTCCGTAGCTCTCGCACTCGAACCGCTTTGCGTCCACTGCCGGGTAAATAACCGAGACGTCTTTTCGGTTGAGGTATTTTTGGATTTCGCCCTTTGAAGTTAGGGAATTGGTGCAAATTTTTTCAATCTTTGGCACAATGTGCCGTTCGACCCGCATATATGCTGATTTGGCTGCTTGCAGAAGTTGCTTGCGCGGGAATATGCTTTCGTTTCCGCTCGACTGATATATGCCCGGCCTTACAACCCCGTGGCAGTACCAGCATACCCGCTCATTTTTGTTGCGTATCCACTCGCTTGGGATGACGTGTGCGCTGATAGCGTCGTAATCGTCCTTTATGGTGAAATTTAAAAACCGCAACCCAGAGTAAGCGGAGATGTGCAAACGCTGGTTTTCCCTGAGGGCATGAAGCGCAGTCTCGACTATTTGCTGCTTTATGACTCGGACATAGAATTGCCTGAATTCCTGAAATGTTTTTTCCGGCTCATAACATGCAGTATAGATTATAGGGTTGAATTTTTCGGCTATTTCCAGTATTACGCGCTCAGCCCCGCCCATGTGGGCAAGTGAAGGGTTGCAAAGCACAAGGTTCATGGAATCAGCAGAGGAAAGAAACAATATAAAGAGAAGCCGGAACTACTGTGCATGGAAAGAAAGCTGCTGGCTATTTGCATCCCAACTTTCAACCGTGCAAAAGCACTGGACAGGCTTTTGCATAACATTGAGAAAGAGATTGGCGGGTTAGAAAGTGACGTGGAAATTTGCATTTCAGACAATTGCTCCACAGATGGGACGTGGGGAGTTCTGGAGGGATGGCGGGGGAGATTGCCGCTGAATGCGACCAAAAGAAAAAGAAATGGAATTTATGACGTTAACCTTGCTGAATCTTTGAGCCTTGCAAAAGCCGATTATGTTTGGTTCGTGGGGGATGATGACAGAATTGCGCCAGGCGCGATTGGAAGGGCGGTGGAAGATTTGGAGGTAGCCAGGCGCAAGAAGCTGGCTACGGTGTACTTTAATGCGCAAGAGCGTAGCAGTGCAGTTGCCAGCTTGCCCTTTGATTCTTTCAGAACGGTCAGAAAAAATATGATGCCGGCGCTCAACATAAGTTTTCTTGGAACTGTGTGCCTCAGGAGGGTTGATGCAGTTAAAATGTTGAGAGGGAAACTGAAACTTTCAGAGGGCAGATACATAGAGAAGAGAAGTGGTTTTTCCCCCCTCTACGGGTTCCTCCATACTTACCTTTTTCTCGAATGCACGCATAGTTCGAAGATCGTTGGTATAGAGCCCAAGCCGATGATTAGCATACTCGGCGACGGGGGGGCGCATTCTTATGAGAGGCAGATTGCCCTGAATATTCTATTACTGATATATGCATTAGAAATAAGGAAGAATTATCCATGGTTTAAACCTGTAGAATTCGGCTCAACTTTTAAAGGCCATTTGGCGAGGATGGCCATTTCGTGCGAAAGGCCCGCGATGGAAAATTATTACCAGACATGCAAAGAGGCGTACTTGTATCTTTTGGGAGACAGCGGACAACGGCTGCTTGAGGGAGCGGTAAGGATTTCGGATAGGTTAAGAAAATATGGTTTTTGCTGTATTGTGCTGGCTTCATCTTTTCGCATTGCCATAAAGGTTTTGAAAAGCCCCATAATCACCAAAACTGAGAAAAATCCAGTGACGATTAGGGACCTTGAATTTGCGGGCAAGAGGCTAAAGGTGCTCTTAGACAGGAATAAGCCACCGGAAATTCCCCCCCATGGTTGATATAAAGCTTGTTTTGCATAAACGGGCGCCCAGAAAGGCTAAAGAAGGGAGCAATTGAGGGAAGGAGAACGCAAAACCAACTTTTCAGGCAGGGGAGATGGGGAACTATGCAGGACAAGCTCATCATCAGGGGCGCAAGGCAGCACAACCTCAAGAACATTTCGCTTGAGATTCCAAGGAACAAGCTCACCGTAATTACTGGAATTTCCGGCAGCGGCAAGTCTACTCTTGCGTTCGATACGATATACGCTGAGGGGCAGCGCAGGTACGTGGAGTCGCTTTCCTCCTATGCGCGCCAGTTCCTGGGCGTGATGGGAAAGCCAGATGTGGATGCCATTGAGGGGCTCTCGCCAGCCATTTCCATTGAGCAGAAAACCACCAGCCGCAACCCCCGCTCCACCGTGGGCACCACTACCGAAATATTTGACTACTTGAGGCTGTTGTACGCGAGGATTGGCCAGCCGCATTGCCCCAAGTGCGGCAAACCCATTACTTCTCAGACTACTGAGCAGATTGCTAATGCAGTCATCCAGCAGGCTGAGGGGAAAACTGTGCAGGTTATCTCTCCAGCTGTGAGGGGAAAGAAGGGCACTTATGAGAAATTGTTTGACGAGTTTAGGCAGAAGGGGTATTCGAGGGCACGGGTGAATGGCGCGCTCTTGGACTTGGAAAAGGCCATCCCTAAGCTTGACAAGAACAAGAAGCACACCATCGAAGTGGTGGTGGACAAGCTCACTGCCGCTGCCCAGGGAAGGCAGAGGCTGCTTGAGGCGCTGAAAGCCGCGCTGAGGCAGTCGTCGGATGGCATGGTGATAGTTTCCACTGAGAAAAAGGAGCTGCTCTTTTCCCAGACAAATTCCTGCCCTGACTGCGGAATTTCTGTAGGGGAGCTGCAGCCCAGAATGTTTTCTTTCAATTCGCCTTATGGCGCCTGCCCGGAGTGCCACGGGCTTGGGGTGAAGATAGAGTTTGACTTGGACCTCATAGTCCCTGACAAGAAAAAAACTTTTGCGCAGGGGGCCATTGCCCCTTGGAAAAACACCATAATGGGAGGCTACTATTACCAGCTTCTTGCAGGCTTGGCGGACAAATACGGCTTTTCCATGGACACGCAGTTCAACGTGCTGACCGAGAAACAGCGGGAGGCGGTGCTTTACGGGAGCGACCAGAAGATAAGTTATCGGCTCGAGTCCAAAACCAAGGACTCCTCCTGGGAGGGCTCCACGCAATTCGAGGGAGTGGTTCCCAACCTTGAGAGGCTTTACAAGCAGACCACCTCAGAGGCAAGGAGGCAGGAGATGGAGAAGTTCATGAGAGAATTGCCCTGCCCATCCTGCAAGGGAAAGAGGCTTACGCCCGAAGTCTTGGCGGTGAAAGTGAATGGCAAGGACATCATAGAAGTGACGGACTTGTCCATTGACTCGTCCTACGGATTTTTCACCTCCCTAAAATTGTCCAAGGAGCACGAGGCAATTGCCAAGCCGGTGCTGAGGGAAGTTTTGTCAAGGCTGGACTTTTTGCTAAATGTCGGAGTCGGGTATTTGTCGCTTTCAAGAATTACTGGGACGCTCTCTGGGGGCGAGGCGCAGAGGATACGGCTTGCCACGCAGATTGGCTCCAACCTTATGGGGGTGCTTTATGTGCTTGATGAACCGTCCATCGGGCTGCACCAGAGGGACAATGACAAGCTGGTCGCCACCCTCAAGTCGCTGCGGGACATTGGCAACACGCTAATCGTGGTGGAGCATGACGAGGATACCATGCGCAACGCGGATTACATCGTGGATTTGGGGCCTGGCGCAGGAGTGCATGGGGGCAGGGTAATGGCAGCTGGCACCCCCAAGGAGGTGGAGAGGAGCAAGGAGTCGCTCACCGGCGCCTACCTGCGCAAGGAAATTTTTGTCCCCACCCCCAAAATCAGGAGGAGCAGCGCCAAGGCGCTTGTCATAAAGGGGGCGAGGGAGAACAATTTGAAAAATATAGAGGTAAAAATCCCCCTCGGCAACCTGGTTTGCGTAACCGGGGTGTCAGGCTCGGGCAAGTCCACCCTTATCAACGAGATACTTTACAAGGCGCTCATGAAGCACTTCCACCAGTCCAGGGACGAGCCAGGCAAGTTTGAGAAGCTGGAGGGCGTGCACAACCTCCTGGATGTCATTTGCATCGACCAGTCGCCCATTGGCAGGACGCCGCGCTCCAACCCCGCCACATACATTGGCGCCTTCACCCCGATAAGGGAGCTTTTCGCAGGCTCGCAGGAGGCCCGGGCGCGGGGATATGATCCGGGGCAGTTCTCCTTCAACGTGCAAAAAGGGCGATGCCAGGCCTGCGAGGGGGACGGAGTGAAAAGAATTGAGATGAACTTTTTGCCGGATGTCTATGTCACTTGCGAGGAGTGCGGCGGAAAACGGTATGACTCAGAAACGCTGCAGATAAAGTACCGTGGAAAAAATATTTATGATGTGCTTGCCATGAGCGTGGAGGAGGCGCTTGTCTTTTTCCAGAATATCCCGGCTATTAAGAACAAATTGGAAACCATGAATGATGTTGGGCTTGGCTACATTTCCCTTGGGCAGATGGCAACCACACTGTCAGGCGGGGAGGCGCAGAGGGTGAAGCTTGCGGCCGAGCTTGCAAGGAGGGACAGCGGCTCGAGTTTCTACATACTTGACGAGCCCACCACGGGCTTGCATTTTGCTGATGTGTCAAAGCTGCTTTCCGTGCTGCAGCGGCTGGTGGACAGGGGCAACACAGTGCTTGTCATTGAGCACAATTTGGATGTGGTCAAAAGCGCGGACCACATAATTGACCTGGGGCCAGAGGGCGGGGAGGACGGAGGATGCGTGATTGCCACCGGCACCCCCGAGCAGGTGGCCAAGAATAAGGACAGCTACACCGGGGAGTACCTGAAAAAGGTGCTTTAGGCCAAAATGAAATTTTGGGCTCATCGGGCTCCTATTTATAAGTATTTGGCGCTTGAAAAAAGCAATAGCTCAAGGTGGTATTTTGGAGAAGTTTAGATTCCCTCTTTTCGCAATTTTTGGAGCCGTAGCGCTTCTTTTCCTGTCCGGATGCCTCAACTCAGGCTGCACCTCGGACAAGAGCTGCAAGAATTGGCAGACCTGCGACACCGCCAAAAAAGCCTGCGTAGTGAGGGAAACCTTCTGCGGAGTGGACTCCGAATGCGGCGACGCGCTCAAAATCTGCGACCCGATTGAGCACAAGTGCGCCTGGATGGCGAACAAATGCCGTGGGGACGGCGACTGCCAGTCCTGGCAGGCGTGCGATGAGGAGGGGAACAACACCTGCAGGCCCAAGGCCGGCTTCTGCGACAGCGACTCGCTTTGCAGGAAAGGCGAGGAGGTGTGCAGCCCCTCAAGGCACGTTTGCGTGCCAAAGTCCGGAAACTGCAACAACCAATTCGACTGTGATTCTTACCAGAGATGCGACACGTCCGCCAAGAAGTGCGTGCCCCTGCCAGGAAGGTGCGGCTCGGAAGTGGACTGCGAGCTTTGGCAGACCTGCAATGTTTCCAGCAAGGTCTGCTTGAACAAGGCTGGATTCTGCAACAACGACCTGGATTGCGAGAAGTGGCAGGTTTGCGACTCGACCCTGCGCCGCTGCGTGGCAGGGCCGGAGTATTGTGGGCTTGATAAGGACTGCGCCAAGTGGCAGCTTTGCAATGGCAAGACCCACCAGTGCGAGGCCAAGCGCTCGCTTTGCGCCTCTGCGCAGGACTGCGAGGCATGGCAGATTTGCGACGTTTCAAACAGCCGCTGCCTGACAAGGCCGGGCTATTGCTCGTCAGACTTGGAGTGCGGGCAGTGGCAGGCATGCGACTCAAACTCTCACACCTGCAGCACCAAGGCAGGCTACTGCACCAAATCCGCCGATTGCGCTTACAATGAACGGTGTGAAATCGACAAGTTTTCCCCCAATGCCTACAAGTGCTTGGCAATAACCTGCACCAGGAACGAGGACTGCCCGCCCGAAAGCCTTGGATGCGACCCCACTACGCAGCGCTGCAGGAAAGTGAGGTAGGTGTTGCGGCGCAAGCAGCTTGGATTTCAGTTAAATTCCAATTAATTCAAGGATAGATGAGGGTGAGAGAATGGCTTTTGAGGATGAGTTCGGACCGGAGAGAGTATTGCACGTTTACGACCCTGCCACAAAAATGCGCGGCATGGCAGTGATTGACAACACCGCGCTTGGCCCAGGGAAAGGCGGCGTTCGCATGGTGCCGGACATCACGGTTGGGGAGGTTTTCGGGCTTGCCCGCGCCATGACTTGGAAAAACGCCCTTGCCGGAATACCGTTTGGAGGGGCGAAATCAGGGATAATCTCCGCTGGGAACGCCCCAAACAAGAGGGAGCTGGTAATTGCATTTGCCAAAAAAATCGCCCCCCTGGTGCCAGGCGCATACATTCCCGGGCCGGACATGAATATCGGCGAGAACGACATGGCTTTGATTGCAGAAACAATAGGCACGCCCAAGGCTGCCACAGGCAAGCCCTCGTCCATGGGCGGGCTGCCCCATGAGCTTGGTTCCACCGGGTTTGGAGTGTCCCTTGCCACCCAGGTGGCGCTTGAGAACAGGAAGATCGATGTGGACGGGGCGACTGTTGCCATTGAGGGATTTGGAAACGTTGGCACGTTCACTGCACGGTTCCTTTCGGAGAAGGGCGCGAAAATAATTGCGGTTTCGGACTCGAGGGGGACGGCTTACCTTGAAAGCGGGCTTGACTATGAAACTTTGATGAATGCCAAGAGGGAGAAGGGAACCGTAACCGCCTACCCTGGCGCAAAGGCGCTTGGGGCAAAGCAGCTCTTTTCCCTCAACTGCGACGTGCTGATACCAGGCGCAAGGCCGGATGTCATCACCGCCTCAAACGCGGATGAGGTGAAGGCGAAGATAATCGTAGAGGCTGCCAACATACCCATGACTCACGAAATTGAGCTCTCGCTTGGCAAGAGGGGGATACTCATAATTCCTGATTTTGTGGCAAACGCGGGAGGGGTGATTTCCTCTTATGTGGAGTTCATCGGCGGAAGCGAGAAGGAGATGTTTTCCATGGTCAAGGAGAAGGTGACTGCCAACACCCGCCTTGTGCTTGAGCGATCCAGGGGAGGGGACCTTCGCGCATCCGCGCTTGAGATTGCCAAGGAGCGCGTGCGCGAGGCGATGGGTAGGGACAAGTAAACGGGCTTAGACGGGTTTGCGTTGGGCTGCCCCCAATGCCTCACTGCGATTTAAAGGAGATGGGGCGTTGCGGTTTTTCATATTGCCGATTGCCATTTCCTCTTTCACTTTGTCAATTTTTGTTTCGGAATGCAGAAACTCCGCTTTTTTGATTATGTCTTTCACCCTTTGGATGAGCCTGCCCTTCGTTTCGGCAGTCAAGTGCTGGAAATAATCGTACAAGAACAGGTCGAATGGGCTTGTGGGGGTGCTTCCTTTAATCACGTTCACCGTGTTGTTTAGGCCGAGCACTTTGCCATTGATTGTGCAGATATCTGCCTGTTTTTTAAGGTGCCCGTCGACTGCATCGTGGGCGGGGAAGTCGGCCATGCCGTAAATGTCCCTAAAAGTGCAGAGTTTTTCCAGTTCGGAGTCCATTTAACCACTTGTTTTCTCTTTTTATGACAGGTTGTATTTAAACGTTTGGAAAGCGGCGGATGGCAGAGTATAAAAAAGCAGGAGTGCTATGATGGTGCATGCATTCAGGTTCTTTGCTCCGCGGCCAGGGAGCCACCGAATACCTTGTCCTGCTTGCGGTCGTCCTAATAATCGCGCTTGTCTCAATCGCGCTTCTTGGCTTTTTCCCGGGAATAGTTCCTGATGCGAAAATCACCCAGTCGACTTCCTATTGGAAGGGAGATGCTTATCCGATCGGGATTGAGGAGGCGGTGCCAATTATCCAGACACCGGTATGCGACGAAGGAGATGGGGGGGTTGCGCTTGTGATAAAAAATAACGGTGTGGACACGTTATCTTTCAAAGGGATAAGTTTCAACAGGGCAGGATATGAGGACTTTCCGGCGTCCAGCACGTTCACTTCGCACATGTTTTGTCCTAGCGACAATGCGGCTTTATACAATGTGCCATTCGCTCTTGTCGGAGGGGCAAAAAAAACCATCCGGGTGTCTTTGGAGTTTGGCACCCCAGACTACTTGTGCACATCTCCAAAGCAAATTATGGAATTTGACGTCAAGTTCCTTTATGATGGCAAGATAACTGACAAAGTCCAGACTGGGTCAAAGAAGCTTTTTGTGCGCTGCCCCTGAGTTTCTGCCGTTCTAGTTTCAGAAGAACTCTTCGATGAACTTGTCTATGTTCACGTTGGAGATGTCGTGCTTCACAAGCGGCTTGTCTTTTATGAACGGAATTTCATCGGTATAGATGGGCTCTTCCTTCTTGTAGAATACGCCTATCGGCCACCGCTCGTACTCCTGCGCCTTCTTAAGAGCGGCTTCGTAGCTGGCCGGGTCGTGGCCCTCCTTGTCAAGCTTGTAAATCATCTTCTGGTAAACCTCATAGGAGAGGTCTTTCCTCCAGGTGGTGCAGGGCTGGAAGACATCAATGTGCGCGATGCCGCGGTGGGAGATGCCTTGCGCGATGAGGTCGGTAAGGTGGGGGATGTCGCCTGAGAAGCCACGGGCCACGAAGGTGGCGCCTGCCGCAAGCGAGCACATGAGCGGGTTCACTTCCTTTTCAATTGCGCCGTGCGGGGTGGATTTTGTCTTCACGCCCTTTTTGGTGGTGGGGGAGGTCTGCCCGACCGTAAGCCCGTAAATTTCGTTGTTGTGCACAACATAGGTGAAGTCGAGGTTGCGCCGCATGGCGTGCATGAAGTGCCCCATGCCGATGCCGTAGCCGTCCCCGTCTCCGCCCACCGCGATTACGGTAAGCTGCGTGTTGGCGAGGTGGATGCCTGTCGCTGCAGGAAGCACTCGGCCGTGAAGGCCCTCGTAGCCGTATGTTTTTATGAAGTGTGGAAGCTTGCCCGAGCAGCCGATGCCCGATGCTACCACGGTGTTGTGAGGCTCAATGCCCAGCTTCACGCATGCGTTTTTGATTGCGATTAGTATGCCAAAGTCGCCGCAGCCTGCGCACCAGTCGGGCATATGCCCGGAATTGAGCTCTGAAATTGCCACCATATCATCACATTTCACAAATATTGGTTATAACGCATAACTTACTTGCCCAGTAACTTTTTCGCATGTGCGGCTATTTCTTCAGGGGTGAATGGACGCCCGTCATAGCGAAGGTAGGTTTTCTCTATGTAGTAGCCGGTCTTCACCAATATCAGTTCGCGCATCTGCGCCTCTGAGTTGCCCTCGAAAATGACCGTCTTGCCGTGCGTCCCTGCAGCTTTGGTCAGCGCTGAGAGCACGCCTTTGGAAGCAAATGGGTTGGCATAGCGGATATGCATCATGCGGAGCTTGATTCCTTCGCTGTTGCAAAGCTTTATCGCCTCGAGCATCGCCCCCTTGGTGGAGCCCCAGCAGACGAAGAGAAGTTGGGCCTCGTTTTCCGCTGCCCCGTGGAAAGTAGGCGCTATTATGTAATCGGGAATTGCCTCAAGCTTCCTTGCCCGCTTGTCAATCATTGCGATGCGCATATCTGGGGCTTCTGAAGTGAATCCCGTTTCGTCATGTTCGTATGAGGAAGCCACATACATGCCGTTCTTCTGCCCGTAGACGCAGCGCGGGGAAATGCCATCTTCGGTGAAGGCATGGCGCTTGAAGCCCGGAGAGGCTTCCATCTGCTCGTCGGTCATGAGTTTGCCCCTGTCCACCTTGACCCCGATGGCGCGCAGGTCATCCACGGTTTGGGAAGACTCGCCTAAGTATTTGTCAAGAAGCACGATCACCGGAGTTTGTACTATTTCTGCTATGTTGAATGCGTTTATGGATTCGACGTAGCATTCGGTCGGGTCGCCAGGGCAAATGACCACCCGGGGGAATTCGCCTTGCGAGGCATGAAGCGCGAAGAGCAGGTCCGCCTGCTCGGTATAGGTGGGAAGGCCGGTGGAAGGCCCGCAGCGCATCACTTCGAATATCACGGCAGGTATTTCGGCAAGCGCGATGTTGCCAAGCGCTTCTGCCATCAGCGCAAAGCCTCCGCCTGAGGTGGCGGTCATGGAGCGCACCCCTGCCGCGCCTGCCCCGGATATCATGTTGATTGCCGCGATTTCGTCTTCGGTTTGCTTTACGATTATGCCATAATCCATGTCATGGCCAGCCATAAGGTGGAGTATTGCGGAGGATGGGCTCATGGGATATTCTGCCACGAACTTGCAGCCTGCCCTCACCGCGCCAACCACCGCGGCTTCGTTGCCGTGGATGAAAAGTTTGGGGGGCCTGCCCTTGAGAGCCTCGACTTTTATCTTGAAGGGAGACTTGAGGGCTGCCTGGGAAAACTCGTAGCCCGCCTTTGCGGCAGCCACATTGGCATCCACCACCTTCTGCCCCTTCCTTGCCCAAAGCTTGGTGAGCAGCCCCTGGAGGATGGAAAAATCAAGCTGCAATATGCCCATTGCCGCGCCAAGGGCCACGGTGTTGAACATTATTTCCCCGCCTGCGTCGGCTGCCATTTTGGTGAGGGGGGCGCCGATGAGGACAAGGTCGGCGCGCTTCACGATGGCTTCTGCGTCCTTCACCTTGTTGGAGTCGTAAATTATTGCGGCGCCCTGCGCAAGTGAGGTCCAGTGGATTTCCACTGTCTTTTTGTCAAGCGCGATTAGTATGTCGTATGCCCCCAAAAGCGCGCTTATCGGCTCGGGCGCCGCGCGCACCATGTAGGTGTTGTGCCCCCCCTTGATGAGCGAGGGGTAGTCGTTTGTCCCGAACACGTCCAGGCCCGCGCGCTGGAGGCACTTTGCGAACAGCAGCCCCACGGTTGCCACTCCGCTTCCCGCCGGGCCGCCTATTTCGAAGTTTAACCTGTTGACTACCACCATCGTATCACATTCGCTCTTGTCGCACCCAACTCGTTAAAAGTTGAAATTAATAAAGCTTCTATTCGTCAAATGGCGAGGAATGCTTGCGGATTTATTGCAATGGAAAATCAGGGCGAAGGGCCGAACCGAGCAGCACAAGGGCTTGATATGTTTCGATATCGGCATTTTTGCCATGTTTCTTGGCACGCTGCGTGTGCTTTTCCAGGAGTAATTTGAATTGGTGTTTTTCCTCTTCCGTTTCGCCTCCAAAAAGCACCAGCCTGCAGATGACTTTGGGGGAGGGTGGATTTGGGCATGTTAACATCGCTTCCCGCAGAATGCTTATGGATTTTTCCAGTTTTCCCAGAGAAGCAAGGGCGTCTGCCATGCCCACAAGTGCGGCTAGCTTTTGGTGGTCAGGGGATTCGTTTGAATGCGCCACCTTCAAGAAAATAGGCATGGCTTCGGAGGGTTTCCCCTGCTTTAGGAGGCTTTGGGCAACCCTTAAACGGACAGCCCAGTGGTTTTTGAGGCATTCTGGCGCCTCCGAGACAAGCGTTTCTATTTCGCCGAAAAGGGATTTTGAAAGGTATGCGTCCATCAGGGTGGTGCACGTGATGCTGTTGGCGAGCCCCATCTCTTTAGCCTGCTTGAAAACCTCCCTTGCTTTGCCAAGGTCAGGAACGCGGGCGTACGAATATATCAAGATGTTGAAGGTCGAGGCTATCGCTTTCCCATTGCATATTGCAAGGTCCGCTATGGACTGGACACGCGGCAGGTTTCCGTTCTTGCGGTAGTTGTGCATTGGAATGTTGTAAGTCATGCCGTCGTCTATGCCATCCCTGCGCGCTTGGCCAAAATATTGCATCGCCGCGTCCTCTTGCCCTGCCAAAAAGTTCATTTTCATGAGGCTGTTTAAGAGGAAAATATCTTTTGGATTTTCACCAAGGGCATCGAGAAGGGACTTTTGCACAGATTTGAATTGCCCGGTTTTGATTATCGCGCCTATTCTTTCTTCTGAAACGGACTGGCGCATGTGAAGAAAGTGCTTTTTCCAAAAATCGAATTTTTGGACAGCATCCCGATTAGGCTTGGGTGCTTTTTTCCGCTCAAAGTTGCTCATCATAGAAATCTATGTAAAAATAAATATAATGTCTTGCCTGGAAAGGGGAACGGAACAGGAGGAGCAGGTTGAATCGGAGAACATAGGTAGCAATTTAAAGCCTATCGCATCTATAGACGGAGAGAAAAGGTGAGAATGCATGCTGAAAAATTGTGTTACCTGCGGAAAGCAGACCCGCGACTATTCGGAATTCCCCTGCCCGGACTGCAAGGAAATGCTTGTTCGCTGCAAGCACTGCAGGAGGATTTCGCACCCTTACAACTGCAAGTCATGCGGAAGGGAAGGCCCCTAAAGGTGTCTTTTATGGGAAGCGTTGCCGTTACTTTTAGAATCATGCCAGAGGACGCCGAGTCCTTTGAGGAGATGAAAAAAACGTTCATCGACACCCTCAAGCCCTACAAGGTCGAGGAAAGGGAGGTTGCATTTGGATTAAAAGCGCTCCATGCGACCTTCATAGTGAAAGACGATGCCGGTGGCGCGGACAAGATGGAGGAAGTGGCGCGCGGCATCAAGGGAGTGGGCCAGGTGGACGTCGAGTCCATGGACAGGATTTAGAAGGCGGGCTTTTTTTGTTGGATTTTTAGGGTAGTGTTATTGCTCAGAACTCAAGCCCTAGGGGCAGCAGAACTGCACAAGACCCCCTGAGGGTTCACCCCCAATTCAGTTCTTCGCTCCATTGGAAGTTCAGTATAACGCTCAGAACTCAAGATCGTAATCATTCGCATGGGTCTCTGAGGCCCATGCTCATCAATACCTCGATATCTTCACAGCGGACTTGTTCTTGCTGGAAGGAGCTAAAAACTAGTCGGAGCCGAAAATCGAGCCAAATCCCTGTTCTGCGCTATTCTCCTCATCCTCGATTGCCTTGGAAACTGTTTGAACAGCCGGGGCAGGCGCCTCTTTCATGATGCTATTGAGCTTCTCCTTGGCAAATGCGGCAAAGTCATCCGCGCACTTTATGTAGAGGTAGAATTTGTCCTTCTCGAGACCCACTTGCGAGCCCTCCTTTGTCTTGTAGCCATTGCGCGAGAAACTTTTCTCGGCGTAAGGGTCGGCCTGCAGCAGGGCGTTGATTTTTGCCTTTTCAGTTATTGGGGCTTCGAATACAAGTATCATAGGCTCACTCTTTTCTTAGCCAGGGAAGGAACATGGTGAACCCCAGCAGGATGATGATTATCGGGCCGACTGGCACGGTGGAGGGCAGCCAGCCCAACTCCACGGCGAGCCACAGGCACCCAAGGGCGGAGATGAGAAGCCCGTAGGCCACGCGCTCCTTGATGTGGTGGTGGGTGACTTTCACGTGCTTCACAGGGGCATTTTTCATGGAATTCTTCTCCTTGCTTGGCTTTAAAATTGTAAGCCCCCGGAGGGGATCGAACCCTCGACTTCCAGTTCTTTCGGACAGCGTTACTTCGCAGCAACCGAGGAAGAAGTAACGTAGAAACCCACCGACTGCCGTTCTTGTGGGTTTCTCGTACGAAACTGGCGCTCTACCGCTGAGCTACAGGGGCATCCGGGCACGAATTCCGGAAGTGAATAAAAAACGCCGACGAGGAGATAGGTTCCCCATTTTCACCATTTTTCTTTTGGGGGTGAAACCCTCAGCCCCTTTTCTTTTCTCAAAAGAAAAGGGGATATGGGATTGAACTCCTAAGCCCCGAAGGGCACTAGATTCCCCGCGGAATCGGCATTGATCTCGAGTCTAGCGCGATACCGGATTCCGCCACGTCGGCATATTTTTGATGCTGGAACGGCGGACCAGTCGAGCCGCAGCTCGAGTCGGGCCGCCACGTCGGCATTCGTTCCCCTTAAGGCGACAAGTGTTTAATAAGGTTATTTGAGAAGACAGGGGAGTTGGTTTCATGAAGCCCATAATTGCGCTTAATCTTAAGTCATACAAGGAGTCGCTTGGCAAGGGCGCCCTTGAGATGTGCCAGATTGCCTCCGAGGTTTCGCTCCTTACAGGAGTGAGGATAATAGTGTCCCCCCAGCACGTGGATTTGCGCGAGGCGGTGCAGGTGCATTCGGAAATTTTCGCCCAGCACACCGACCCGCACCTGGAGGGGCCTCATACAGGCGCGGTTGCAGTGGAGAGCATCAAGGCGGCAGGCTGCATTGGGTCGCTTCTGAACCATTCTGAGCACAGGGTGGAGGAGCAGATGATTGCACAGACGCTCAACCTCCTGAAAGAAGCCTCGCTTGAGTGCATCCTTTGCACGCGGGACACCGCAGAATCGGTGCGCCTGGCAAGGTATGAGCCCGCCTACATCGCAGTTGAGCCCCCAGAGCTTATCGGGAAGGGTATTTCAGTCTCCACTGCAAGGCCGGAACTTGTAAGCGAAACGGTCGAGGCTGTAGCCAAGGTGAATTCCACCCGCGTGCTTTGCGGGGCGGGGGTGAGCAACGGCGCGGACGTCAAGCGGGCGATTGAGCTTGGGGCGCAAGGCGTGCTTCTTGCATCCGCATTTGTGAAGTCGCCCGACCCCAAAAGTCTGCTTATGGAAATGGCAACTTCGCTATGAAGTTACGGATTTGCGGACAAGGCAAGCTGACGGCGATTCCATTGCGGGATTGCAGGCTTGATGGTGGCATGAGGAGGATTTGCCATAATTCCACAAATATTGCCAGCACTTTTTGTTGCAAATGAAACGCAGGCATTTTAAGCCCGGAATTTTACAAAAAGCAGCAAGACGCTTAGATTGATTTGGAGGTAATCCGCATGGGAGACGAAGCTGAAGGCGAAGAGCTGCATTTGAGCAGGGATGAGAACAGGAAGCTGGTGCTTGCCTATTCCGGCGGGCTTGATACTTCATGCATACTCAAGTGGCTCATCGACAAGGGATATGAGGTCATATGCTACATGGCGGACCTTGGGCAGCAGGAGGACTTCGAGGCTGCCCGCCAAAAGGCGCTCAAAATCGGCGCGAAAAAAGTGATCATAAAGGACGTGAAGAAGGAGTTTGTCACAGACTACATTTTCCCCGCCATAAAAGGGAACGCTGTTTATGAGGGGAGATACCTTCTTGGCACCGCCCTTGCCAGGCCATTGATTGCCAAGCACCAAATCGCGGTGGCAAACGAGGAGGGTGCCGCATACGTGGCGCACGGCGCCACGGGCAAGGGCAACGACCAGGTGCGCTTTGAGCTAACATACTATGCGCTCAAGCCGGACGTCAAGGTGATTTCACCCTGGAAGATGCAGGACTTCCTGGACCAGTTCAAGGGAAGGGACGACCTCATAGCTTACGCCAAGAAGCACGGCATCCCGGTGTCTGCAACCATCAAGAAGCCTTATTCCGAGGATGAGAACCTCATGCACATCTCGCACGAGGCGGGCATTCTTGAAGACCCTGGGCACGTGCCGGACGAAAGCGTCTACTCAAGGACACTAAGCGCGCTTAAGGCGCCCGACAAGATAACCACGCTCGAGGTGCACTTCAAAGACGGCACCCCGGTAAAGATAGTGAATAAGGGAGATGGGACTTCCAAAACCGACCCGCTGGAGCTTTTCTTGTATGCGAACAAGGTTGGCTCGGAGAATGGAGTGGGAAGGATGGACATGGTGGAAAACCGGTTCGTGGGCATCAAGTCAAGGGGCCTGTACGAGACGCCCGGAGGCACCATTCTTTTAGCTGCGCACCGGGACATCGAGGCGATTGCCATGGACCGTGAAGTTCTGAGGCTGCGGGACATGCTTGCCCCCGAGTTTGCCAGAATCATCTACTATGGGTTCTGGTTCTCCCCGGAGATGGACTTCCTGATGGCCGCCATCAATAAGAGCCAGGAGTACATTGACGGCAAGGTGGTTGTGCAGGTCTACAAGGGAAATGTCTTCACGGTTGCAAGAGCTTCTCCAACCTCGCTTTACAACGAGGAGCTAGGCTCGATGCACAAGGCCGGCGGATTTGACCAGAAGGACTCGGTGGGCTTCATCAAGATAAATGCCATCAGGCTGATGGCGCACAAGGCCATCCTTGACAAGCTGAAAAAGAAGAAGTAGGGCCTTTTTGCTTTCCTTTTTTATTCAGGCTTTCCTTTCTTTTATTTCCTTTTTTATTTTTTCAATGAACTTGTCCAGTGGAACGCCTTCCTCCACCCCGCCATCGCGCGTGCGCACGGCAAGCTCGCCCGAGTCTTTTTCCTTTTGCCCGATTACAAGCATGTAGGGAATTTTCTCAAGCTGGGCATTGCGTATCTTTGCCCCTATTGTTTCCTGCTTGCAGTTTGCTTCTGCCCTTATCCCTTCTGAGCGCATTTGCTGCGCGAGGGACTCGGCAAACTCGTTGTACGGGTCGGAGACTGCAAGCAGCTGCACTTGCACCGGGGAGAGCCATAGGGGGAACTTGCCCGCGTAGTGCTCTGTAATTACACCAAGGAACCGCTCGAAGGAGCCGATGATGGCGCGGTGCAGCATCACCGCAGTGTGCTTCTTCCCATCCGCCCCTTCGTACTCGCACTTGAAGCGGCTTGGCATCTGGAAGTCCACCTGTATGGTGGCAAGCTGCCAGCCACGCCCAAGCGCATCTTTTACCTCGAAATCTATCTTGGGGCCGTAGAATGCCCCGTCCCCTGCGTTGACGATGTAGGGAATGTTGTTTTTCTTGAGCGCATTCTCGAGGTATTTTTCTGCTGCGCTCCACTGCGAGAGCTCGCCCATGTACTTTTCAGGGCGGGTGGAAAACTTGGCTATGAAGGAAAAGTTGAAGGTTTGCTGGTAGATGAAGTGCACGAACTCGAGCATGGCGTCGATTTCTTCCCCTATTTGCTCGGGAGTGCAGAAAATGTGGGCGTCATCCTGCGAGAACTTGCGCACCCGAGTCATGCCGCCAAGCACGCCTTTGAGCTCGTTGCGGTGGAGGAAGCAGAAGTCCGCTATGCGCAGCGGAAGCTCGCGGTAGGAGTGCGAGGTGGCGTTGTAGATGAGGCAGTGGGAGGGGCAGTTCATGGGCTTGAGGGAGAACTCGGTGTCGTCAACTGGAAGTATGAACATGTTTTCCCTGTAGAACTGCCAGTGGCCGGACTGCTCCCAAAGCGCCTTGTTGTAAAGCTGCGGGGTTATCACTTCCTGGTAGCCTCGGGCCGTGTACTGCTCGCGCAGGAAGGAAAGAAGCTCATTGTAGATGATGGCGCCTTTGGGCAAGATGAATGGGCTGCCCGGGCTCCACTCGTGGAACATGAAGAGGCCAAGCTGCGTGCCCAGTTTCCGGTGGTCGCGCTTCTCCGCCTCTTGGTGCAAGCGGAGGTATTCATCGAGCATCTTCTTTTCCGGGAAGGAAATGCCGTAAATTCTTTGGAGGGACTCCTTGGAGGAGTCGGCGCGCCAGTATGCGGAGGAGACTTTGGTGAGCTTTATCGCTTTTATTGCCCCTGTGGAGGGGATGTGGGGGCCCCTGCATAAATCGCACCAGTGCTCGCCGCTGTAGTAGACCGAATGCTGCCCTTCAGGAATTTCGGAAATGAGCTCGAGCTTGAACTTGTTGTTTGGGAAGAGTTTTGCCGCATCCTTGCCCGAAAGCTCCACGCGCACTGAAAGCTGGTTCTCCCCGCAGATTTTTCCCATTTCCTCCTCAATCGCCTCAAGGTCGGGAGGGGTTAGGGGAGGAAGGCCTGCGAAGTCGTAGTAAAAGCCGCTCTCGAGGGGCGGGCCGATGGTGGGGAGGGCTTGAGGGTAAATGCGCATCACCGCCTGAGCCAGCACGTGGGCTGTTGAATGCCAGAAAACCGCCTTGCCATCGGGCGAGTCAAAGGTGAATGCCCTAAGGGAGCAGTCGCGGGAAATTGGGAAGAAGAGGTCCACTTTCTTGCCGTCAATTTCTGCGGACAGCGAAGCTGCCAGAAGCTTCTTCCCTATTTGCCCTATTGCATCGGCTGCAGTTGCGCCTGCAGGAACCTCAAGCTTCTTGCCATCAGGAAGTGTTACGGTTGGCATGGCAGGAATGGAGATTGAAATGAATATATACCCTATCCTCGTGGCGGAAGACAGCGTGCGCTTGCTTACCCCATGATTTTTATTCCTCCCCATTCATTTCAATGTCCGAGGTGGATTAATGAAGATGATTTTGGCGCTCCTGCTTGCTGCAGCGCTGCTTTTCGCAGGCTGCGCAGGAGGGGCACAACCGCAGCAGCAGGCGCCTGCGCAGGCAAATGCGCCAGTGAATGCCCCTGCAGAAACTGGGCAAATCGCACCGCCCTCCCCGCCGGCCGCGCCGCAGGAGCAGGCTGAGCCCGCCGCACCAGAGCCGCAGCCTAGCCCGCAACCGCAGGCTTCCGCGGCAGACGCGTTCATTGCAGCCATGGGCATGGCAACTGGCTGGAAGGTGGACTACCAGGTGAAAAGCAGCGCCGCGCCGCAGGTCATGACTATGACCGTTTACAGCAAGATGGCTGGCAAGGAAAACTACAAATTCCGCACCGACACTGCCGCTGCAGGCATGCAGGTGAGGACTTACGTTCTTGGAAAAACCGAGATGTACAGCTGCGTGAACCAGGGAAGCTGGTCATGCTTCAAGCTTTCCGCCCCAAAGGACGACTCTTTGCAGTCTCAGCAGCTTGCTGACGAGGTCAAGAGCAACCCTGG
>CAYSQN010000003.1:0-7022 GCA_964433305.1 Microcaldota archaeon
ATTTGCGAAGACGTGTAAGCTCTTTTTAGGAATTTTTTCCAATGTTCCTGAATTTGCTCCAAAACAATATCATCTGGTAAGCTGCATTTCTCAATCCAGTTTCACCATCTTGGATATCAAGGCGATCTGCCAGAGCTTCCGGGTCTGATGAATATTTCCCAAGAAAATGCAAACAGTTATTGATGGCACACGCCTTGATTTGCAATTCAAACTTTATCGAGCTCAAAAATGTGCGAGGCCAAACGTTGGCCCTTTTCTTGCGCTCCATATCCGCAGCATCCTTCATCGCCTGCCTATCGCAAGACGTGCTAATATCTATTGTTTTGATGCGCCCCTTCCAGAACAGCGGAATCTCATCAAGGCTTGTTTTCAAATCAGTGCCCTTGACCGGGTCCTGAAAGCTGTACTTTTTTTTGGTCGGATTTATGTTGACCCATCCCATATGGTAGTCATCATAACCAAAAGCTACCTTTATTTTATTTTCAAAAAAGCCTTCTGGCAGGAAAAGAGGAGGGCACACTCCGTCTGGTGCATCCAAACCCATCCTTGCAAGATGCGAATACCCGTCAAAGTGGGCGCATATCTCCTCTTTAGGTATGACTGCTACCTGTTGCGGAACTTTTACGCGCCCATATACGTCCTCAGACCTGATTATGCGCCGGTTCCCAAGGTCTTTGCTGGAAAACCACCGCTCCAAAAGTCCCATGTTCACTATTTGTATGGCATCAAAACAACCATCTTCAAAGCTTATTGCGATGCAGCGCTCATTCTCCGCCAATTTTTTCCTGTTCTTATACTTTTTGTAAAGCAATGAATTATCGTTTACGCCTCCAATGCACTCAGAAAAATGGGAATACAAGACTGAAACGAACCTATTCGTTTTTTTCATCTCCTTTGCCATTTCAAGGCAGGCAGCAAGGGTTTCCTTGCCAGGCGCTATGAATGGATGGTCGATGTTGCCAGCATAGAACACCCACTCGTCCTGGAGGCCCTTTAGCAAACCGATCGATTGTTGGAACTTCTTCTGGGTATCGCTTCTTCCTCTTACTATTATTGCCTTGGGAAAAAGTTTCCTGGCGAAGTTCTCAAAATATTCGTTCTTTGAGCTGTCCTGCAGCTCGTATTTTATCAGCACTGCAGAGAAATCAAGTACTGCATAGCTTGCAAGGGTGTACATTGCCACAAGCAGCCTGTCACAATTTTTGTATGAGGTTTTAGTGGCTCTTATTTTATCCAGTGTAATGTAGAAGTTTTTAACCAAAGGCTCGTTTGTAATGCAATTATCAAAGTACAGTATCATACAAATCAAGCATTCCAACAAAATCCAGCAATTCAGCTTGCCATTTCTAATTTTTCTTCCTAGTAAGCAATTCCTGCTTCACTATTTTCGCAGCCTCCAATAAGTTTCGCGCGGAAAAGTGCGGCAGCGCCTCATACTTCCCATCTTTTCCGGCGTAGCCCGTCCTCACCAATATGGTGGTGCAGCCTGCCACATTGCCCATGAGTATGTCGCCGCTTGAGTCTCCAATCACAAACGAGCGCGACAGGTCAATTCCGTATTTATCCTGCGCTTTTACCAGCATGCCGATTTTGGGCTTGCGGCAGCCGCAGTTCTGCTCAGGGCTGTGCGGGCAGATGAAAATGTCCTTCACGCGCACCCCCTGCTGCCTCAAGCCCCGCAGCATCTTGGAGTGGATGGCCACAAGGGCAGCCTTGCTTGCAATGCCGCGGCCCACCATGGACTGGTTGGTGACCACGAATATGGGCAGGCCAAGCTTCGAGAGCCTCTTGATTCCCTCAAGCGCCCCTTCTTGGAAATGGAACTCTCCCTCATGCTTGACGTGGTCAGCCCTGACGCGGTTTATCACCCCGTCCCTGTCAAGGAATATGGCCATCTTCCCATTTGCCTTGCCCAATGCAAGGGACAGGAACCCCTTTGCGCGCGAAAGCGAGTCAAACGTCCCCATGTCCAGGAAATGCCCCTGCCCGACATGCGCAAAAAGCTTCTTTTTTTCTGCAAGAAGGGGAAAGCCGTCCCTCTCCATGGAAAATGCCTTGGGCAGCTTTCCATTCGCAATTAGCTTGGCAAAAAACTTTACCGCCTCCTCCTCTATAAGATAGGCCCCGGTATTGAAAACCCCCCTGCCTCCCCGCTGCTTCTCCAAAAACTTCCTCACGCGCCCGTCCTTGCCTGCCTCCACCACTCCCCTCGCAGTCAAGTCTCCCCTCATGGCAAAAACAGTGGCAAGAGCTTTTTTCTTTTTGTGGAATGCAAAAAATTTCTTCACATCCAAGTCCAGGAAGCTGTCTCCGTTCATCACAAGAAGGGTGCCGGAAAGCAAGCCACCCGCGTTCAAAAGCGCGCCTCCGGTTCCAAGAGGCTCCTTCTCAGAGGAATATTCCATCCTCATGCCGAACCTTTTTCCGCTTCCGCAGTACTTCCTGATCATTTCCCCCTTGTAGCCGGTGAGAAGCACGCATTTCTTGAGCCCCTCGGCGCGCGCTTTCCTAAGGACGTAGTAAAGAAACGGCTTTCCAGCAATGGGCACAAGGGGCTTTGGCACGCGAAGGGTGAGTGGGCGAAGCCTGGTGCCAAGCCCCCCGACCAATATCACCGCAGTAGGCATCTCTCCCATCAGCATCAGCTCGCAGCCAAAAAGTTTTTTTCCAATATTGCCTGCAACTTCAAACGCCAGCAGTGCTATTAAACCTGCCGCAGGAAATCCATTGATGAAAAAAGATGAGCTTTCCGACCACTCAAAAGAAGTGGCAAGGGGGACCTTCTGGGGCCTTGCAGGCACCTTTTTCGGTAAAATCATCTCCTTTTTCTACACGGTTTACGTGGCGCACGCGGTCTCTCAAGGCGACGTGGGGCTCTTTTACCTTGCGCTTGGCATTGCCGGTTTGTTCGGGGTATGGAAGGACTTGGGGCTGCCCTCTGCGCTCACCCGCTACGTCCCCTATTACCAAAGCCGCAAGGAATTCGGTAAAATCCGGCAGCTTCTCAAGAACAGCTACGTGATAAACACCCTCACAGGCATTTTCATCACTGCATTGGTGTGGGCGGGCGCCGACTTCGTAGGGACCCTCTACCAAAACCCGGGCCTTCCAAACGCCCTGCGCCTGATGTCTTTTTTCATGCTGCTTGACAACCTGTTCAAGGTCAGCGGCTCCTACCTGCAGGGGCTTGCGGAAATAAAGCTGGTGCAGGCGATAGGCACGGCGCAGGTGCTCTCCAAGCTGGTGTTCACCTATGCCCTCTTCGAGCTTTGGGGGCCGACCCTGGAAAGCCTAACCCTGGCATTTTTGGCATCCACCCTGTTTGGCATACTCCTCTCATTGCCCGTGGTGCTGCAAAAAACCCGCCGCCTCCCTGCAAGCGGCCATGGCATGAGCCACCAGGAAATCTACAAGGAAATAGTTCCCTTCGGCATAATGCTGACGCTTCTGCAGACCTTCTACACCCTCTTCTCCTCGGCAGACCGGGTGATACTGGGCTACCTTCTTCCAAACTCCAACGAGGCCGTGGCAATCTATTCCATCGCAACGACGCTTGGCATCAACATCATGGTCTTTCCCGGCGCAGTGGGAGGCATTTTCCTCCCAATCATCTCGCGGCTGTGGGCAAAGAAGGACAAGAAGAGCATGGATGACGCGATAGGCACCTCGCAGCGATGGTCGCTTTTCCTCACCCTCCCCCTCGCTGCGGTGATGATGGCATTCTCGGGGGAAATGCTCTCCTCGTTTTTCGGCTCGGCCTACAGCTCAGGCGCCCTTGCCATGGAACTGTTCATCGCAGGGCTGGTCTTCAACGCATTTGCCCTCACGGTTTCCCTCGCGCTTGCTGGCATGCGCCTGGTGGGGCTTGAGCTTCGCGTGATGGTGGTTTCAGGCATCGCCAACATGGCATTGAATTTCCTCCTAATCCCCCCATTCGGGCTGGAGGGCGCCGCGCTTGCAGCCGCAGGAGGCTCGCTTCTTTGGGCAATCCTCATGCTGCACTACGGGAAGCAAAAGGCAGGGTTTGCCTCCCCCAAGGAATCCTACCTTCTGGTGCTTGCCGGAATAATCACATTTGTGCTGCTCCTTGCGGCCAAGCCGATAGTGGCATCCGCGGCTTCCTTCATTCCTGCCTGGGGCGGGGCGCAGTTTGGCATTTATTTCTCCAAATTTGCCTACCTCTCCTTGCTTGGGGCGGTGTCCGCAATCGCATTTGCCATCTTCGGGGCACTTGCGCTTGCCTTAAAGTGCCTTGGCAGGGAAGACCTGCTGATGGCGGAGCAGGCGGCATCTCGCGTGGGCATCCCTAAAAGCTTTTGGAAGCTAGTTGAACCTCTGCTGTTCCGCGGGGTCAAAAAGGGATGAGCATGGCTCCATTGGGCACAAAATGGGAAGTTGCGCGGGCAGCAAATCCTGGGGCAACTGGGCAGGCTCCATTTAACGGGGCAAGAGGCAAGGCTGGAAATTGCGTGGCAGGGGAATGAATATGGCGCTTTTCGGGACAAACGGGGTGAGGGGCAAGCTTGAGGAGCTGACCCCCAGCCTTGCCTTCGACCTCGCCGCATCTTTTTCCTCCTGGTGCCCTCAGGGTCAGATAAGCCTTGCCCGCGACATGCGGCTTACCTCGCCCATGCTGCATTCATCGGTGAAATCCGCCATAATGGCGTCGGGCAGGGAAGCCCTTGACCTGGGGCTTGCCTCCTCCCCGGTTGCCGAATACTCGCACATGAAGGCAGGCTCCAGCGGGCTGATAATAATCACGGCTTCGCACAACTCCCCGGAATGGAATGCGCTGAAGTTTGTCGATTCGGAAGGCAGGGCGCTTTCCTGGGAGCGCGGGGCGCCAGTCGAAAAGATGGCGCTTGCAAAATCGTACTCCCTTGCGCCCTACGACAAGGTCGGGCGCTGCAAATCAATCCCCAACCCGGCAGCCGCGCACGCATCTGCCGCCCTCTCCTTTGTCAACTGCGGCAAAATCCGGAAGAAGAAGCTGCGGGTGGCACTTGACTTCGGCAACGGAACCTCTTCGCTTTCCCTTCCCCTTTTCCAAGGGCTTGGGTGCGAAATAATCCCGCTCAACGAAAAGCTGGACGGCACTTTTCCCGGAAGGCCCTCCGAGCCCTCGGAAAAAAATGTCCAGGGGCTGCTATCCGCGGTGAAAAAGAACTCCTGCGACCTTGGGGTGGCGTGGGACGGGGACTCCGATCGGGTGGTTTTCGCGGATGAGGCGGGGAAGTGGATAGTCGGGGACAAGGGATTTGGCATTTCCGCACTGAGGGCATGCCAGGAAGAAAAGGGGCGCAAGGAGAAGTTCGTGGTGACGACTGTTGCCACCAGCCGCTGCGTGGAGGAAGCCTGCAGCCAGCTTGGGGCGAAGACGATTTACACTCCTGTCGGCGCGCCTTACCTGTCTGAAAAAATGCGCGAGCTTGGCGCGTCCGCGGTGTCCGGGGGGGAAGAGGTCGGGGGCATTATCTGGCCGCGCTTCTCGCCTGCAAAAGACGGCATACTCTCGGCCGCAAAACTTTGCGAAATGCTGGTCGACGAGCCCCTTTCCGCACTCGTCGGCTCCCTTCCATCATACTCCAACTCGAAAAGCATAGTGGAGGTGCGGCCGGACAAAAAGCACTCCTGCCTGCATGCGGCGAAAAAGCTCGCTTTGGACATGGGCGGCCGCCTCACCGAGGTTGACGGGGTGAGGGTGGATTTGGAGGAGGGGTGGGCAATAGTGCGCGCATCCGGCACGGAAAACGTGATGAGGATATTCGCCGAAAGCAAGAGCCAGAAGCGCGCGGACTCATTGGCGGCAGAATTCACAAGAGCAGTAAAGGGGGCGCAATAGCCCCAACCATGCCAAAGATGTCTCGCCCCCTAGGGAAA
Organism: Microcaldota archaeon; assembly: GCA_964433305.1. Taxonomy (GTDB): domain Archaea; phylum Micrarchaeota; class Micrarchaeia; order Anstonellales; family Anstonellaceae; genus UBA10161. The sequence goes on from CAYSQN010000003.1 coordinate 5,881, forward strand.
GCAGAACTTCCAAAATGCCATCTCCGGCTCGGCAAATGCTGGGCATTAAAAAAAGAACCTCTCCTCAAGCTATTTTTCCACAAGCTCGCGCAACCCGTCCCCAAGCGCCATCCTGGGCGCGAAGCCAAGCTTCTGCCTGGCGGCTGAAATGTCCGCGCACGAGTGCAATATGTCCCCCTCGCGCGCAGGCTGGAAGTCTATCTCCGGCCTTTTCCCGAAAATGCTGCACATCTCCTCAAGAAGCCCAAGCACGCTAGTCTGTTTTCCCGAGCCGATGTTGATAGGCTCGCCAAACCCATCCGACTGGATGGCGGAGGCAAACGCCTCGCACACATCATCCACATGCACAAAGTCGCGCGTCTGCTTGCCGCTCCCGAAAATGACCGGCCGGTGCCCATTGGAGAGCGCATTGGCGAATTTCGTAATCACCCCCGAATAGGGGCTGGAGGCGGATTGGCCCTTGCCAAAAACATTGAACAGCCGAAGCGCAGAAGCCTTGATGCCAAAAAGCTTCCCGTATGAAAGCACATAACTCTCCCCGGCAAGCTTGGAAATCCCGTAAGGGGACATGGGCTTGGCAATGTGCAGCTCATCAATCGGCAGCTGCAGCGGGTTGCCGTAAACGGCCGCGGAGGAGGCATAAGCAACATGCTCCACTCCTGCTTTCCTGCAAGCCTCAAGGACATTCAGCGTGCCTGCGGCATTCACCTCAAAATCCGACACCGGGTCCTTTACCGAGGCGGCAACATCCACAAGCGCTGCCAGGTGCGCCACCGCCTCCGCACCCTCGAAGAGCTTGGCAAGCCTTGCCCCATCCTTCACCGATGCCCTGACAAATTCCCCGGCCGTGCCTGCTGGCGGAGGGGCAATGTCAATTATCCTTATCTCGTGCCCCCTTTCCGCAAGAAGATTGCAGAGGTGCGACCCTATGAATCCAGAACCCCCGGTTATCACAATCATGAAAATCAACCGCAACAATCAGCATCCATTCCTTCAACTTTCCAAGCAATGGTGCAATCCAACCAATTCTCCTGCAAATTCCTGCCGCTTCTCCAACCTTCTTTTCTCGCCAACCGCTACCCAAACAGCCTTCCGTAAAGCAGTATGGCAAGCAAGGCACATAACCCTTCCGCAATTATGAA
>CAYSQN010000003.1:7122-16900 GCA_964433305.1 Microcaldota archaeon
ATGGAGAGGTTGCCAATGTCCCCGGAAAAAACCCTGGCAGGGTTCCAGTTGAAAGGAAGGAAAGCAAAGAGCGCTCCTAACATGGCTGCGGCAATCATCCCCATCTCCAGCTTTCCATTTGCCAGCGCAAGGGCAAGCACGGCTGCGAACATCACCGCGCCCATCCCCGCCTCCATCCCATTGAAGCCTGCAAGCATGTTGGTCAGGTTGGAGGAAACCGCAACTCCCAATGGCACGAGCGCCAATATGTAAAAAATGCCGAAGTCAATCGGCCCAACGAACGGGATGGAAATCGCGCTGCTCCCAGCAGCCGCAACTGCCACCAGGGGAAGCGCGGCAGCCATGGGCAGCACCGCCTTGATTGACTGGCGCATGGAAAACAAGTCATCATAGGTTCCGATGAGCGCCACAATCATGATGGTCAGCATGGCTGCAAGCACATGCAGCAGGCTGAATGAGTAACCAAGGAAAGTGCTCATGGCAATGGAGAGCAAAAGCGAGCCAATGAAGCCCATTGCAATCCCCAGCCCTCCCATTTCCGCAACATCGGGGGGGTTTTTCTTGTTCACGTCCTTTCCGGTCATCCCGGCGGCGAACAGCTTCCTTATCAGGAATGGCATGGCCACCATGGTGATGGCAATGGAGGAGAGGAAAATCGCGCCTATCAAAACTATGGCCTGCTCCATCACTTCACCCTAAACACTGACATTTTCCCCGCCTTCGAAACCAGCCGGATTTCATCCGCTTTCCCCCCGTATATTTTCATGAAGTAAGGCAGGGGTGCGCTTTCCTCAAGCACTATGAGGCGGTTGTAAGGGTCGCTAAACCCTCTTGCCTTATCCAGTAGGAGCATCCTTGAAAGCGGGGCGGTCGCATAGAACCGGCCTTGCGCATCAATGTAATCCGCGTCCCGCAGCGCAAAGTTCCCGTCCGGCGAGAGCTCCCGGGCCAGCACCCTCCCGTCTGCAGAGGCAAACATCGCATATCTATTGGCGCCGTTGCTTGAGTTGGCAAGGAAGTAAAACGATTGGTAGCCGCTTCCGGCAGCCCCCAAATCTATCTCCGACAGCGATATTGCCACCACGGTCCCTGAGGCGGGCACAGGCTTGCCAAAGGACAGGTAAGAGGCAAAATCCTTCTGGGGGACAAGTGCCGCGGATGGGGAATAGAACCTTGCGGCAGAGGCGTATTGCGAGTCTGCGGCAATGCGCAGCGGATTCAAGGATGAAACTGAAAAGAGGGCGCTTGAGGCATCCTTGTCCATATATTGGGGGGAAAATGCGCCTTGCGAGCCAATCGGGTAAGCAGCAAGGCTGAAGAAGGAAATCGAAAGCATCCCTACTCCCATGGCAATCACCATAGGGCTGCTCCTGTAGCCATAAGAGTGCATCACCACCGGGAAAATCGCCCCGACAAACAGCCCGGCAATTATCGCCTTGTAAGCATCAGAAATCGGGTAAGCGATTGAGAAAACCGCGAAAAACGCAAGCAGCATGGCGATGGAAAGCTTGGAGGGCTTTCCAAGCTTTTCGTCCATTGCGCCATTCACTCCCTCAGCCGCGGGCAATACCAGCACAAGCGCCCCTGCGATGGGCGAGAACCCTCCGACAGCCACTCCCGCAGCCGAAAGCGCCGCGCTTCGGGCATTTTTCCCCCCCAATAAGAACAGCACAAGCGAGCAAAGCGCCGCCCCAATCAGCAGGGGGAATAGGGCGAATGAATTGGAGAATGAAAGTGCGGAAAAGAAAAGGCTCCCTGCGGAGGGAGAGGCAAATGCCCCCGCAGCTGCAAAAATGGCAATCAAGCCATAATGCACAAGCAATTTCTTCTCCCTAATGTAGTCGCCAGCAAGGAAACAAATCGCCAATGCCGCCCCTGCTGCTGCGAATGGAGGGCTGGCATATCCCGCCAAGCCGGCAAAAATCGCCGCAGGCGCAGCCATCAGGTGGTTTTGCCTGCCTGCAAGCAAGGAGATGCAGAATATGGATGCGCACAACAGCAAGGCGCCAAGCGATTCTGGCGAATAAACACCGGGCGCAAAATAAAGCGCGACAAGCGCAAGCGAGAAAAGCAATGAGCAAGCCGCGGCAACGCTTCTCCTGCAATCAAAGTTGCGAAGCGACAGGTAAAGGAGCACGGCGCAGGCTGCAAGGATGAACGGGGGCAGGTAAAGCAGCAAGGCAATTATCCCCTGCGTGCCTGACAGCCCAAGCGCGATTGCAAGCTGCGCCAAAAACCCAATGTGCAAAGGCGCTGATTGGCCTTCCAGCGCAGAGCGGACCTTGATGGCTACTGAAAAATCAGGCAGCGTTTCCTTGGCGGGGAACCAAAGAGCCCCCACTGACAGCACTGCAACCAGGAGCACTGCCGCAATTCCCTTCCAGTCAAGCTTCATTTCCATTCCATCCCCTTCCGCCAAACATTGTAAATTTCAACCGCCACTCCCATTTTCCCCCAACCAACTATTAACTATCGCTTCCCCCTCAGCTTGGACAGCAACTCCTGCGCCCGCTTGGTGGAAATGCTTTTTTCCCCAACCATCGCCGAAGCAACCTTCTCCACCTCGTCCCCGTTTGCGCCAGAAGCAATGGCAATGTTCTTGGCATGGAGCTCCATATGCCCGCGCTGTATCCCTTCAGTGCAAAGCGCGCGAAGCGCCGCGAAGTTCTGGGCAAGCCCAACTGAAGCGATTATGCAGGCAAGTTCCTTGGCGCTGTTCGCTTTGCAAATTGCAAGCCCAGCCTGCGCGGATGGAAGCGAACGCGTGGCCCCCCCAATCGTTGCCACCGCGAGGGGCAGCTCAATCTCTCCTTCCAAATCCCCATTGGGGAGCTTCCGGTATGAAGTGAGCGAGCGGTACCCTCCGCCCATCGCAGCGTAAGCGTGTGCGCCTGCCTCCACCGCCCTCCAGTCGTTTCCAGTGGCAAGGCAAACGGCATCAATGCCGTTCATTATCCCCTTGTTGTGCGTGGCGCAGCGGAAAATGTCCGCATCCGCAAAAGCCCACGCATCCAGCACGCCATCCACAGCATCCTCCCCAACGGTTTCTTTTTTCCAAACCGCCTTTGCCCGAGCCATCCTTTTTACTGCCAAATTGGAAATTATCTTGAGCCGCACCCTCCCTCCGCTTAACTTCTGCACCACGGGCGCCACTCCCTCCAAAATAGTATTCACCGTATTCGCGCCCATCGAGTCGCGCACATCCACCACAAAATCTACAGAGACCATGGGGCCAAGCTTGCTTTCAAGCGCTCGCGCAGACACATCCCGAAGCCCTCCTCCGTAAGAAGCGATATTGGCGGCAAAAGGTTCAGCCGCCTTGAGGAGCTCTTCTTTCGAACCATTCAGCTTCTCCGCGGTTTTCTTCGCATCCTTAATGCCAACCACCTGCACCTGCCCAATCATGAGGGGCTCATCCGCGCTTGCCACAAAACCCCCCGTCTCCCTGCAAAGCTTTGCCCCATTGGAGGCAGCAGCCACCACGGACGGCTCCTCGGTGCTCATGGGGACCAGCACTTCCTTCCCATTGACTATGAAATTAGTGGCAACTGAAAACGGAAGAGAATGCACGGAAATGACGTTCTCCCCAATCTTCTCTGCAACCTCGACAGGAAGAGGAAGCGCTTCAAGCAGCAGCTTCTTCTGCTCCTCGCTCAGAGAAGCAAAGCTTGCCACCTCCTCAATTTTATCCTTCCTGTCCAGCTTGTAAAAGCCCGATATTGCAGAAGTTTTGCCCATGAAAACCAGCTTCAGCTCCCTTCGGCATTCAACACTTTTTAAACATTGCACCTCAAGAATCGTCAATAGGCAGAGGGATTGCATGGCAAAAAAAACCGTGAAACTGGGCCTCATTCAAATGCGGATGGGCAAGGGCACGCAAGAGAACCTCCAGCATGCCCTCTCCCTCATAGGCAAGGCCGCAAAAAAAGGCGCGCAAATAGTTTGCCTTCCCGAGCTATTCACCACTCCCTACTTCGCCCAGCACAAGAAGGAGAAGAAGCACGCAAAAGCATTCGCAGAGCCCATCCCAGGCCCAACCGCGCGCGCGCTTTCCAAGGCAGCACGGGAGTACGGTATCGTTCTCATCGGCGGCTCAATTTACGAGCGTGCAAACGGAAAGCTCTACAACACCTCGCCAGTTTTCGCGCCAAGCGGAAAGCTGCAAGGCAAGTACCGCAAAATACACATCCCCCACGACGAAAACTTTTTCGAGCAGGACTACTTTGCGCCTGGCAACCTGGGCTTCCAGTCGTTTTCCACCCCATTTGGCAAAATTTCCCCCCTCATCTGCTACGACCAGTGGTTCCCAGAGGCAGCAAGAAGCGTGGCGCTCATGGGCGCACAGATGGTTTTCTACCCAACCGCGATTGGCACAGTAAAAGGCATCTCTCAGGCAGAGGGCAACTGGCAGGTGGCATGGGAAAACGTCATGCGCGGCCATGCAATCGCGAACGGCTGCATAGTTGCGGCAGTGAACAGGTGCGGCAAGGAGGGGAAAATGTCCTTCTGGGGAGGCTCGTTTGTCTGCGATGCCTTCGGCAAAACCCTTGCGCGCGCAGGCAGCAAGGAAGAAGTTCTCATAGTAAAAGTGGACTTGCAGCATGGAAAAGATGTGCGCGAGGGCTGGCGCTTCTTCCACAACAGGCGGCCAGAACAGTACAAAAAAATAACAGACAAGAAGTAAGCTAATTTTTGGTGCCTTCAATGCCACAAACTCCCCATTCGCTCCATTTCCGCATCCAGGAGGCAAAGCCTCCTGTCTCCCCATCTGCGCTGCAGATGCGGATGCCCGCAGAATGGGAGCCTCACGAGGCAACCTGGCTTTCCTGGCCCAAGAACCCTGAAACCTTCCCGAAGAAAATACTGGGCAAGGTAGAGGAAACCTACTGCAAAATGATAGCCACTCTCTCACAAAATGAAAAGGTCAAGTTGCTTGTTGACAATGAAAAAGCAGAAGGGAGAGTAAGAAAACTTCTCTCCTCAACAGGCGCAAATGACTCCAACCTCCTCTTCTTGCGCATCCCCTCGGTGGATGTGTGGATTCGCGACTACGGGCCCACCTTCCTCCTGAACAAAAAAAGTGGGAAAAAAGGCGCAGTGGACTGGATATTCAACGCATGGGGGAGAAAGTACGATGACCTGATGCAAGATGAGGACACAGGCAAGCACATAATCGGCACCCTGCCCCAAGGCACTCAAGCGTTCTCCCCACCAATAGTGATGGAAGGCGGCTCATTTGACACCAACGGCGAGGGGCTGCTTCTCACCACCGAGCAGTGCCTTCTCAACAAGAACCGCAACCCAAACCTCACCAAGCTTCAAATTGAGCAATGCCTCAAAGACTACTTAGGCGTCTCCAAAGTAATTTGGCTGAAGGAGGGCATAGCAGGCGACGATACCGATGGGCACGTGGACGATTTCGCAAGATTTGTCAACAAGAACACTGTAATTTGCGCGCAAGAGGGGAACAAAAGCGATGAAAATCACCTCTCCCTCCAAAAGAACGCCTCCCTCTTGCGCGAAAGCGGGCTTGAAGTGGCAACCCTTCCCATGCCCTCGCCCCTCATAGACAAGCAAGAGGGCATCCGCCTTCCCGCAAGCTATGCGAACTTCTACATCGCAAACAAGTGCGTTCTCTTACCTGTTTTCGGAGATAAAAAGGACAAAGAAGCCGCCGACACCCTCAGCTCATTTTTCAGCGGGCGCGAAATCCTTCCCATCCATGCGCGCGAGCTGGTGTATGGCTTCGGGGGCATCCACTGCGTGACGCAGCAGGAGCCGAAGCAGGAATAATAACATTGGCTGCAAAGTGAAACCATGAACCTTTCCGCCTGGCGCCGCCTCTTCCGCATAGAGCATGCGCTCATGCTGTGCGTTGCAGTCCTCATAGGAGAGCTTCTTTCAGGCGGCCTGCCTCCCCTTCCCATGCTCATCCTCTCGCTCGCAGTCCCTGCATTCATAGAAATGGGCTCATTCGCGCTCAACGACTGGTTCGATGTGAAAACCGACAAGGCAAACAAGCGCACAGACAGGCCAATCGCCTCCGGTGAAATTTCCCCCAGCGCGGCATTAAACGCAGCAGCAATAAGCTACGCAATAGGGGTGGCAGCCGCCTCTCTTCTTCCAACACTGGCATTTTACCTCGCCCTTATCTTCGCTATTTTCTCGGTTCTTTACAATTGGAAGCTCAAGGACCTTCCCCTAATAGGAAACGCATACATCGCAGCCTCCATGGCAATCGCCTTCCCGTTTGGAAGCATGGTGAGCAGCCAAATCATCCCCTACTCCATACTTGCAATTGCCTCAGTCGCATTCGTCTCTGGCTTGGGGCGCGAAATACTCAAGAGCTGCGAGGACGTTGAAGGCGACATAAAACACAGGAAATCAAAAACCCTGCCCGTTGCCATTGGCAAGAAAAATGCGGCACTGCTCGCAGCATCCTGCTACCTTCTGCTCGTTCCCCTATCCTTCCTTCCATTCACTCACGCCCTTGCCCCCACCATTCTCTCTTTGTCCCTGGTCTCCCTAACCTCACTTGCGTTTGCCTTCATGGCATTTTCCGCCTACCGCGACTCCTCAAAAGAAAACCTCAAGGCGCTGCGCAAAGCCTCTCTCATTTCGCTTGCCATCGGGCTGCTTGGCTACGCGGCAAGCCTCATCATTCTCTGAGGTGAAGCATCCCGAAAAAAATTCTCCCCCCCCTTTTATACTTTTCTTGCGAATAAGGGGATTCGTGGATGAAAAGTCTTCTTTGGAGAGGTGGGTATGATGAGATTTGGAATAGTATTAGCTTTCGCTTTGGTGCTTGCCAGCATGGCATTTGCAAGCAACTACCCCGTGGTGCCGGTCACCTTCACTGCGATTAACCCAATCAGCCACTTCCGCGCTGCCACCGCGCCAGGAGATGTCGCCTGTGGCACCTCTCCATCCGCTGATTGGTCTTACGACGGGGTCAAGCTCATCGAGATAAAATCATTCAACAACTTCATTTTCGGGGGTCCAAATGATGTAATGAGTGGAGACTATTATTTTGACAAAATCCTCTTCGACCCAATCGGCTTGACCAACAATGGAGAAATCCTCAACGGTACCTACTATCAGGACCCAAACCAGAACAACTGGAAGCCGCGCGTTTTCTTCATGGTTCCTGGCAGGGACTGCTGGAACTGGAATGGGGCTGGCTTCAACACGCAAATAGGGGTTAGCGCTTCCACCGCGCCATATTCCTACCTTGGGATCGGAATTGCTTTCATGCCAGCATACAACGGACTTCCAGCTGGAAGGTACCTGAACTATGCTGAGATGGGCGGAGATCAAAACGGTCTATTCAGGTATGTTAATACTGCGCTTCCGATTTATTCAGATGCATCCTGGTCTACTCTTCGCTTCAAGCCATCGGATAGCTCCATCGGCATCATATATTATGGCGGATTCATCAGCTACACATTTGGCTCCTACGAACCAGTTTTTGTAACTGAGAGAGGTTCGCGAGTCGTCGCTGTTGGAACCACCGATCTTTCAATTCAGGTTTCAGCACAGATAGCCAAGCCATCATTCACATTCGGCGGCGGGCCGACCTCAAGCCGCGGCTACAAATTCGAAACAGTGATTACTGACACCGTGGACCGCACGCTTCAGAACCGAATGAACACCAATCCAGAGGATATCTGGCCAGACAGCCTTGGCGCAGACGACACCAACACCTCCACTTCGCCTCTTCGCGCAGTCGCCCCTGGCACCACGCTTGCCAAGAACCTCTACAGGATTGGCGGGGTGCAGTATCCGTCCTTTGCAAACTACGTCTTCCCAGACCCCAAGATCTATTCCTTTTACATTGGAACACAGAGCTTTTGGGTGGGCAGTACGCCAAGGGCCGTGAAATATGACTCCGACTCAAGCATACGCGACATTTCCGTGAACACTTACTCTGCCATGGCTTACAGCGAGAAGTTTGGCGGTGGCCTCGAATCTGGCATTCCAGTGTGCACAGGCGGCGTTTCCATCCAGGGCGACTGGTCAAGCTGCGGCGCAAACTCCACCAACCGCACCGACATGCACCGCGTAATAATCAAGTTCATGGGCGCAGACTGGGTAATTACTCAAATGCTACAGCCAACCACGCCTCTTGCTTCCTCCACCGCAGCAATCAACGGAGGGCAGGTGAGGCTAGGCAAAGAGAAAGCATATGGGACTCTCAACCTGGAGCAGAGACTTGATGAGGGATATTTCAAAATCAAGTTTGCCCGGCTTCTCAACAACGGCGGAGCCACCATAGAAATCTACAATCCAGTGGACATCCTGCTTGGGCAATTCCAGATGGCTGCCGGCCAAACATTCACGTTTGCTGAAGCCAAGACTGGAAGAACGGTGAAAATCCACCTTTACGACGCACACGCTATTGGCCCAGCCGGAGGCGCAGTGGCTGAAATCGCCGCCTTCTCAGATGAAATCACCCTCAAGGACGGCTCGCGCTACAACCTTGTGAGCAACACCGACCCGAACAAGGACTTCAAGGTGTCGCTTCTTTGGAAGAATCTAGGCTACACTGGCAGCGGCTCAAGCACGCAGCCGGACAGCCTGCGCGAAATAATCATCTACAACACCGACAGCTTCTCAGGGGTGAAGACTGTGAAGGGAGACAGCTTTAACTTCCTTGCAACCTCTCCCGCCTATGTGGTGAGGTATGAAGGCATCACTCCAGTGGTGACGTCCATCGGAGGAGGAAACAACACCGGCAACGACAGCATCAAGCAGCCCCTCCCAACTGCTTGCCCCGCCTCCCCAATTGAAGTGGACTGCACCTCATTCCCTGCAAAGTCCGCCAAGAAATGGGTGGCAGGGGACGGCTGCACCTACGCGTGCAAGGGAGAGGCAACTGCCTGCAAGCCGCTCTCAAAGGTGGAGTGCCAGTCTGGATACGAAGCCACAGTGGCAACCGACCCAAGCGGCTGCCAGTCCTATCAGTGCATTCCATCCAAGGTCTGCCCAACTCCGCTAAAGGTTGAGTGCAAGACAGGCTTTGCGCTTTACACATACACCGACTCAACCGGCTGCCCAGCTTACGGATGCTTCGGCATTTGCCCAACCCCTGCCAAGGTCGAGTGCAAGGCAGGCTATGAATCATATATCTACACTGCAAGCACAGGCTGCGGCGCGTACGGGTGCAGGCTTGCAACCACAGCCAAAACCCCAGCTGCAACAAGCACAAATGACAAGGCGGCTTCTGCGGTTTCGGCAGGCGCATTTGTGGACGAGGGCAGCGACACCTACGCCAAGCTCATGAACGTGCTTGGGGTGTATGTCGAGCAGTACAAGGGCTGAGTTGCAGCCGTTCATGCTTACTTGGGCCTGCCTCGGGCAATGCGCAGGAGCACAGCCCTTCCTTCTTTATTTTAAACATTCCCGAGCAATTCCAAGCGTGGGAAAATGGGGCAGGCAATAACTTCAACACAGCTTCCGCTCAAGCTTTTCTCGCGCGGCAAGGTGCGCGACACCTACGAGCTGCCGGACGGCAATCTTCTCATGGTGGCATCCGACCGCCTCAGCGCATTTGATGTTGTTTTCAGCGAGGGAATCCCCTACAAGGGGCAGGTGCTAACTCAGCTCTCTCTCTTCTGGTTTGAAAAGCTGCAGGGAGTGGTGGAAAACCATCTCATCTCAACCGAAGTGCCACAAGGCCTTCCGGATTATCTGAAGCACAGGAGCATGATTGTGAAGAGGGCAGCGCCCATCAAGCTGGAGTGCGTGGTGCGAGGCTACCTTGCAGGCTCAGGCCTCA
>CAYSQN010000004.1:0-7327 GCA_964433305.1 Microcaldota archaeon
AAAAGCGCAAGCTGGAGGGAAAGCGCCTGCTCCAAGGGTGCATGCCACAGCTTATTTCTTTGCCCCAAGGGAAAATATGTCCATGCGCAGGCTCTTGGTGCGCTGCAGCTCTTCTGCCATCTGCCCCAGAAGCGCGGATTTGACCTGCTTGTATTGCTCCGGCGGAAGCTGCGCGTTGCCAATGGAGTTTGCCATGTTCTTCACGTTGAAGCAGAACATGGAGTCGCGAACGTTCTCGCAGTTGTGCAGGAAATACGAGTCGGCACAGTTGTCTGAAGTGTCCACCTCAAAGCAGCGGTTGAGCTTGGCTGAGTCGAAGCATTTGATGCACATTGAAGAATTCCGCAGGATGTTGCAGCCGAATGCGTTGTCCGAATTGCGCTGCAGGAACGAATAGGCGCCCACCTTTGATTCCATGGGTATGACGCTTCGGTGCATGTTCTGTGAGCCTATTGAAATTGGCGTCTGCGAAAGCCCTCCGTTTTGCCCCACCAGCCACTGCGGGCAGAGGCAGGCAATGCCACCAATTGCAAAAGGCGCGCTTGCAAAATCAAGCTTTTCCGCGTTTTCTTTGCCTATTGACACGTTCTGGCCGAACCAGTTTGCTTCTGTTTCATCAAGCAGCCGTTCGCGTGGGGCGAACTCGAAATCCGCGTAGTGCGGCACCATGATGTCCGCACCCCCCACCGTCCTGCCAGGCTCCATACCTCGCACATGCCTCCACAGCCATTTGCAATACAAGTCGATGCCTGAGAGCTCCTTGCCAAGCACGGTGCGGGTAACCTTGGAAAACGCCGCCTCTGCCCAGGCTGGCGCGCTTTGCTGCCCCTGCGGCTCGCTTTGCGGAATGCCCTTGATGGAAAGCGGCTTGCCCAGGCTGCCAGAGAAAAGCTCAAGCAGGGTGGGCAGCTTTCCCTTGGACTCAAGCTCTGATCTCATCTGCTCAAGAAGGCCTGCGCGAATTTTTTGGTATTTTTCCTTTTCCAACTGCGCGTTCCCTATGCAGTTCCTTTTCCCTTTCAGGTGGAATGAGAACATGCAGTCCTGGCAGTTTGAGAGGTGGTGCGAGTAGTAGCAGTCCGAGCAGTAGTCCGAAGCACTTATTTCCATGCACCTGTGGGAGTAGACCTGCCCCGCGCCGCCGATGCATTGCGAGCAGGTGCCAAAGGAATAGCAACCGTACATGTCCTCGGAGAGGCTCCCGAACACGCCGTAGGCGATGTACTTGGAAAAGGCTATTTTTGAGCAGTGGAACAGGTAGTAGGAATCGGTGATATTGGTGCTCTGAGAGACAAAGCCGGAGTTGCCCAGCACCGCGCCGCCGCAATAGACTACGCGCTCGCGCACCGCCTCTGCGACCGAATCTATGTCCTTCATCTCGTTTATGCCGAGGGGTGTGAAGCGCTTGGTGAAGTCCACCTCATCATGCGCAATCCAGGAGGAATTATTTGGATAAAGGTCGGATGGGTGGAACATCGCACGCCCGGAAACCGAGGATTTTGCAGCTTCCAGCTTCTCGTACTTGGGCGAAAGCCAGCCCTCATATTGCCTCAGGCTGCCGACTTCCTTGCCAAGAAGCATCCTGCACACCGCGGCAAACCGGTTGTCCAACACCCGGAGGGTTTCATTTTCGCTGCCTTTTTGCGCCATATGTTTCACCTCTTTTTACCATGCCCGTGTTATCATTGCACCGAGGTTGCTTATATATATTATCTACCCCATTGGGAGTAGTATTTTAATAGATGCGAGAGATATGCATCGATGATGAATTCAACTCCATCCGATGCGCTGCGCAAACTAGGGCTTACCGACCACGAAACGCGCGTCTACCTTGCGCTGGTCGAGCTTGGGCAGTCCAAGGTAGGGGGTATACTGAGGCTGTCGGGAATACCCTCAAGCAAGGTCTACATAACCCTTGAGAAGCTGCTCAACAAGGGACTCGTCTCTTACGTGCTTGAGGGAAAGCACAAAACGTTCATGGTTGCAGGGATGTCCAACCTCAATGCGCTGTTGCAGAGGCGGGAGGCGGAGCTTGCGCAGCTCAAAACGCAGCTGGAGCCCGTGGCTGCGCTTGTAGACAGGGCATTGGAGAACAAAAGCCTGGCGCAGACAAGGGTTTTCATCGGAATCGGGGGATACAAAAGCATGCTGGAGCAGTCGCTTCTGGAACTGACGCACAGTGAAGGCATGAGGACACTGGGCATCCCGCACGGGCTCAATGAAATCCTTGAGGACTATCTTTTGGACTGGAACAAGCGCAGGATAGCGAAAAAGCTTCCAATGAGGATAATTTACGAAGCGGGTTCGCCTTACGGGAAGAAGCGCGAAATTATGAGGCACACCCGCGTGCGCTATCTCCCCAAGGACATCGTCCCGCTTTCATGGACATATGTTTACGCGGATAACGTGGTGCTGTGCGCGCTGAAGCCCGAATTCACCACCATTGTTATAAAGTCAGAGGCGATTTGCGAAAGCTACAAGAAATACTTTGATTTGATTTGGGAAAAGTCGAAGGAAAAGTAGTGTCAGCCTTCCGCGTCCATCTTCAGCTCTTCAATCGCCTTCTTTATGTCCGGCTTGGAAAATATGCCCGAGGCAACTCCGATGAGCGTGGCGCCAGCCTTTGCCGCGCTTCGCGCTGTACCCACATCAAGCCCACCATCCACTTCCACCACCGCCCCTTTGCCCTTCAGATAGCGCATCTTGTTTTCCATCTCTGCAATGTATTTTTGCCCTGAAAAACCGGGGTAAACGGTCATTACCAGCACAAATTTCACTTGGGAAAGATATGGGTCCGCGTCTTTGGCAGGAGTGTCAGGCGAAAGCACAAGCGCAAGAGAGCTTTTGAGTTTTTTCGCTTCGCCCTGAAGGATAGAGAACTCTTTTGCAACTTCTTGCGCAGGCTTTTTGCTGGCCCCGCCCCTCCCTCCCGCGCCAGTCAGGCTCTCGAGGTGGATTTCATAGATGGAATTTTTCTTCCCAATTCTCTTTACGTAATCTAGTGGATTCTCCACCATCAGGTGGTATTCGACAAGGAGGTGCTTGGGAATGGGAGGGAAATCTTCAGGCTGCAAGGTTGTGTTGGGAACGAACTTGCCGTCCATTATGTCGATTTGCACGCGCGACACGTGCGGCGAGACAGCGGCGATTCTCGCGGCAAAGTCCTCCTTGCTTTTCACCAGTATTGCGGGGATTATTTCTATGCCCATGCGCCCACCCATTGCTTTTTGCCCAGTATGCCGGGAATTGTTTCGATTGGCATGCAACCACTCACAAGTGGGCAGGGTATTCTTTTATTACTTGATAACTTGCGCCCTGAGGCAATAGCCTGCTTGACATCAGGCAAAATGAGCTGGCGGAAAATTCCGCCACATCATGAGCATGGTTCACGAAGTCCTCAATGTCGGCAATGCTTTTGGGGGCGCGGGCGACCGTGAGGTGCGCGCTGAAGCGGTTTTCAGGAGGCAGGCGCAAAAACCTTGTGGCTTCCTCGATTTTGGTGGCAAGGTCAACCGCGCCAGGGGAGGCGCCCCCTATCCAAATCGCGCGCGGAACGTGCACGCTCGGGTAGGCGCCTGCGCCGAAAAGGGCGACCGGGAAGGGAGAGAAGCGGACAGCTTCAAGTGCTTGCTGCACTTCCCTTGCCTTCTGCCCACCCAATTCCCCAAAGAAGCGCAGCGTAAGGTGATAGTTGTCCGGAGGCAGCAGTTTCACTCCAAGCGCGCCGTCAAGCGGCCTTGCCGCAGTTTGTATTGCGGGATAGATTTCCGGCGGAATGCGGATGGCTGCAAAAAGCCGCATATTCCCAGTTTTGTGCGATAAAATTATAAGTTTGGCAAGGGAATTTGCCAGCATGGAAGACCTTGTGGGCACCCTTACTATTTTCCTGAGGCTATCGAACCTGATAGTGGCGGTATATCTTGTGTGGCTGGTGCTTTCCACCTACCGCAAAAGCCCCCACGGGTCGTTTTCAAAAACGCTCAAAGTGATGGCATTTGCCATCCTCCTGTTCTTTGCGGTTGAGTTCGCGCAGCTTTTCGAGATGATACCTGGCTGGATGTTTGAGACCATGCAGTCGGTGTTCGCATTTGTTTTCCTCCTGCTCCTTATTTACGTGGTGGAGGAGTTGCGGATGGGCATGAGGGCCCACGACCACCTTGTCAAAAGAAAGCACAGGGCAAGGCTGTTGGATGTTGAGTAGACAAAGTGGAGGAAGGGACTGCGCCGGCAAGGAATCTTAGCCCGTGGAATTGGCGGCAGGAGAGAAGGGAACTGCGCAGGGAGGCCATCGAAGCAGGGGAGATGGGCTGCGAGGGCAGGTGGGGAGTGGTTATGGAACAATATCTATTTGCAGACGCCCACTGCCACCTGGAATCCTGCGCCGGCTTGCCTGACCCAAAAGTGCTCCATATCAGCTGCGGGCACTCGCAGGAAGCGAATGCCAAAAATGCCAGGATTGCCCCGCAATATGCCAATGTTTACTTCTGCGCCGGTATTGCCCCGCAGGAGGCGCAGAAGCACAAGGACGCTAAGATACTGCTTGTGGGCTGGGAGGAGGAAATCGCATCCTTTGCTGGAGCAAGGGATGCGGTGGGCGCAGGGGGGGCAAGCGGAACAGGAATCGGGGGAGAGATGCCAGGAGGGAATGGCAGGGCGAGTGCTGATGGGAAGCTGGTCGCCATAGGAGAGATAGGGCTGGATTACAAGTGGGCTGCGACCGAGGAGGAAAAACACCTGCAGATGGAGTGCTTTGTCTCGCAGCTGCAGCTTGCCGAGAGGATGGGGCTGCCCGTGGTGGTGCATAGCAGGGATGCCGAGAATGAGTGCATCGAGGTGCTCCAAAGCTTCAACATACCATACATGATGCATTGCTTTTCAGGAAGCAGGGAGGCCGCGCTCAAAGCCTGCGAGGGCAGGGGGATAATCTCCATCCCGCCACTTAGGAACAAGGAAAGAAAGCAGTTCATACGGGACTTGCCCATTGAAAAGCTGGTTGCCGAAACGGATGCCCCGTATATTGGCAAAACGCCTGCGGATGCAGCCGAATCGATAAAAATGATTGCGGAGATAAAGGGGATGGAAGAGGCTGCGGTGCAAAAACAGACGCTTTTGAACACTGTTTCTTTTTTCAGGATAAAATGAGGTTTTTTCCGATAATTCGGATAGGGTGGTTGCCATGGATGCCAAAAACATGATGCTGAAGTTCAAGGAGATGCTCAAGAAAAAGTCCAAGGAGCACAACATTGCGCTTCTGATTGACGGGCCAAATGTCATCCGCAGGGATGTGCGCCTTGACCTGATGCAGGTGCGCAAGCAGGTGGAGAAGCACGGGCAGATAAAGGTGGCGAAAATATTCCTTGACCAGTATGCCTCGGACAAGCTCATTGAGGCCATGACCAACCAGGGATTTGAGCCCATAATAACTACCGGAGACGTGGATGTGACCATGGCGGTGGAGGCGATGGTGCAGGTTTACAACCCGCACGTGCAGTCCATTGCCCTGATGACGCGCGACATCGACTTTCGCCCCGTCCTTGTAAAGGCAAAGGAGCTCGGGAAGGAAACCATTGTGATTGGCTCTGAGCCGGGCTTTTCGGTTGCGCTTCGGAACACCTCAGATATTGTGATAATTGCGGAGCAGCGGTAGGGAGGGAACCCGAATCCACCGGCGGAACCCCAAAACCTGCGATACCTTTTGTTTTGCGCGCACGGTGGGCATTTGCCACCGCGCTAATCGCAAGCTAATTAAAATGGAGCGCGCAAGCCCTAAGCTGCGCACTTCGCGCGTTTGGAGAGGTAATTGGGTTGGAAGACGCGACAAAGAACAAGTACGAGCTAAAGAAGCAGCTTGCCCACTTGCGGGAGATGAAGGGCAGCGGCACCGAGCTCATTTCGGTATACATTCCATCAAAGCAGCCGGTGCACGAGATGGGAAGCAAGCTTCGGGAGGAGGCGGGGCAGGCGTCCAACATCAAAAGCAAAAGCACGCGAAAGAACGTCATTGACGCCCTCGAGCGCATCATCCACCACCTGAAAACTTACGGGAACCTGGCGCCTGACTCGGGCGTGGCGATATTCTGCGGCAATGTCAGCGACAACCCCGCCAAAACTGACATTGAGATTTTCACCGTTTACCCATCCGAGCCCGTGCAGGTTTCCATTTACCGCTGCGACTCGCGGTTTTTCCTTGAGCCCCTGGAAAGGATGCTTGACATAAAGGAAAGCTACGGGCTGGTGGTACTGGACGGGCGCGAATGCACGCTTGCGGAATTGAGGGGCACCAACACGCGCATATTGCACAGGATAAACTCCATGGCGCACGCCAAAATAAGGAAAGGAGGGCAGTCCGCAAGAAGGTTTGAGCGGCTCATTGAGGAATCCATCGAATATTACTACAAGAGAATCGGAGAGTACATGGACCGCTATTTTGTCAATACGGTCAAGGGAGTCATTGTGGGCGGGCCTGGCCCCACCAAGGAAAACTTCGTGAAAATGTCGCCATTCAATTACCAGATAAAAATACTGGGCGTGGTGGACACAGGCTACACCGATGAGTATGGAATACGGGAGGTCGTGGCAAAGTCCTCAGACATCCTCTCGCAGCAGGAGGCGGTGAAGGAGAGGGCGATTATTGAGCGGTTCATCAAGGAAGTGGTGTCGGGGGGGCTTGCCACCTATGGGGAGGCGGAGGTAAGAAAGGCACTTGAGAGCAAGCAGGCGTCCCAGCTTCTTGTGTCAGAGGGGCTTACCTACAAGAGGGCGAAGCTGGTGGACACCACCACGGGGGAGGCGCAGTGGATAACCTCCAAAAGCCCGTTTGACCTGCAGGAAAGGATTAAGGAGATAGGCGGGACAGTGAAATTGGGGGAGGAAAAACTCCTCATTGACGAGCTTATCGAGCTTGCTGAAACCATGGGAGTGGAAGTGATGGTCATCTCGTCTGAAACCGCCGAAGGCTCGCAGTTCCTTGGGAGCTTCTACGGGATCGGGGCCTTCTTGAGATACAGATGAGAAATTGACTGCCGCTGATTTTTTCCCGTTGATTGCGATTGCATTTACCTTTTCCCAAGGGAATACGAAGCCTTGATGCCTGTGAATATCACCATTGCCTCTATGCTTTTCTCGAATCCGCGCTCCATCCTTGCGCCGTAAATAACGTTTGCCTGCGGGTCGACGCTTTGAGTGAGAAGCTCCCCTGCGCGGTTTGCGTCCCCGAGGGTCAGGTCCTCGCCGCCCGTCAGGTGGATGAGCACTCCCCTTGCGCCCTCCACATCTATGTCAAGCAGCCTGTTTTTGAGGACCTCTTCTGCGACTTCCTCCACCCGGT
>CAYSQN010000004.1:7427-16158 GCA_964433305.1 Microcaldota archaeon
TCTATGTCAAGCAGCCTGTTTTTGAGGACCTCTTCTGCGACTTCCTCCACCCGGTCGTAACCGGATGCCTCCCCCACGCAGATTGCGGATACGCCCCCATTTTCCATTATTGCCTTCATGTCCATGTAGTCGAGGTTGAGGAGCGAGGGCTCCAGTATTGTTTTCGAAATGCCGCGCACCGCCTTTGCCATTATCTCGTCAAGAAGCTCGAATGACTTTTCAATGGGCAAATTTGGGGCATATGCCACCAGCCGGTTGTTGTCAATGAGCACCAGTGTGTCGGCGTGCTGCTTCATCCGCTCTATCCCCGCCTTTGCCTTGGAAAGCCTTGCGCGCTCCATGGCAAACGGGTAAGTGCAAAACGCCACCACTATGGCGCCTGCCTCCTTGGCAAGCTGCGCAATCACCGGCGCCGCACCGGTGCCGGTCCCCCCGCCCATGCCGCAGGTGATGAAGACCAAATCTTTTCCACTAAGGACTTCGTTGAGCATCTTCTTTGAAACCAATGCCGCCTTTTCGGCAACCTCGGGAAAGCCCCCTGCGCCAAGCCCTTTTGTAACTGACTGGCCGATGAGGCACCGCCTTGCCCCCTCGCCCACCAGCTTGAGGTGCTTGCTGTCGGTGTTAACTGCGACAAGCGCCGCTTTGCCCACGCCCATGCGCAGCAGGCGGTTTATGGTGTTGCAGCCTGCGCCGCCCACTCCGATTACGGCAATTGTTGGCATCCCTTCGTCATCCATTCCCGCACCGCAAGAAAAAAGGGCGCCAAACTATTAAACCGTTGCGCTGAGGGCGCAGCCAGGCCAGGATGGAAGAATGTTGATAAACGTTGTGCACCTACGCAATTGCATGGAAAAAGGGCAGTTGCATGAGAGGAATGCGCCAAACGCGCCCAAATGGAAGCCGCGCCATGGGCTGCCAAAAAAAACATATGCGCGCGCGATGGGGGCATCGATTGCGGGCAGACGCGCAAAAGGGCATCATGCGCCATCCAATGCAGATGCCCTGGAAGCGCAGGGAGCCACCGAGTATCTCATCCTTTTGGCAGTCGTCCTCATCATTGCGCTTGTGTCCGTTGCGCTTCTTGGCTTTTTCCCAGGTGTCTCATATGAAGCCCGCGTCGCACAGTCTGATGCCTATTGGAGCGGCGAGGCGCAGCCGATACAGATAGTTGAGCACGTGGTAAGCTCTGGCGGTTATTATACGTTTGTTGTGCGCAATGTCAATTCCCAAGGCACCCTCACCATCAACACCTTCACGGCTGGACCTGCGAGTGTTCCTATTAATACACCCATCAGCTTCGGGGAACAAAAAACACTGTCTTTCTGTGTCGCAGGGGTTGGCTTTCCCTGCACATCCCCTGGCAACCCGGGCGAAATCTACGAGCTTCCGGTTGCTATCAACTACACCACGCAATACGGCATCAGAAGCAGCCAGGTAGGCGCCAAGAAGCTGATAGGCAAGTACACGTAAGGAGGAAAAGAAACTGTGGCTATGATGGCAGAAGTGTCATGTTGCCCTTCTCTTCCATCAATTCCGAAACGTTGAATTTGCGCAAGGCTTCGGAGAGATTCTTTTCATCTAGTGGATACTCGCCCTCTAGGTTGTGCACCTGGCGTTTTATCCGGTTTATCAGTTCATTGGTTTTTTCCGCAGGGTATTGCATGGATGGGACGCTTTCGGATTTGGTGAGGTCGCGGACAAAGAGGTCTGCGACATTCCCGTTGGAAGGGGGAACAAGAACCATGGAGAACACGGGCAATTCGATGGTGTCCGACAGGCGGTTGGGCTTAGCCGTTGCCCATATCTTGAACTCGTGGAGGCGATAGGGATTCTCAATGACAGTATTGCGAGTCGATTTGAATTTTATTTCAAAAGAGCATGAGTTGACGCACAAATAGGCGCCCTTAACCGCAGCTCCATTCTTTACAAATTCAGATTGAAACAGTGGGACAAAACTGCTCTTCCATTCCACATTGGCAATTTCCTTATCCGCTTTTGCATCTCCCGTGAGCCCGCTCTTCAGGATTTCAAGGGACTTGAACACGCTTAGGCTGGATGGAGTTTGGCCTCCATTTTTGTGAATTGGCTTGGGGTTGGTTTTGTACATGGTAATCACTGATGGATGATTTTCCAAATGAGATAAAATAAACATATCCTACCTTTTTCTAAAACAACCAATTTTTAAAGCTTCCACAGGGCGGCGGGAGAAAAACCTGGCGGGCGGCAAACTATATAAACAGGCCCCGGCACAAGCAGCAACGGCAGGATAGGCAGGGAGAGTAGGGGCCTCCCATACCGCAAACCCCCTTTGGCGGTGCCAAATGTCCGGCCCCGTTTCATGCGGGGCTGCAAGGCTCGCGCCTTAAGCGTCGATGTTTTGCCTTGCCGGACGGTCCATTGTGCCAATCGGGTCAGGCCGGAAGGAGCAGCCCTACGCATCCTGTGCCGTGCTGGAAAGTACCAAAACGGAGCAGCGGCACGAACCACCTTGCAGTCTTTCATGGGGCAAGCCGGAAATCCTGCCACAATTCCCTAATTTTGCGTGTGCCGCAGGCGAGTAAGTTGTGGCTTGCGCCCCTTCAAACTAAAAAGAAAAATAACCTGGATCATGGCGAGGGGAAGTCCGGCTGGTTTGCAAAGCCATAAGGCCAAGGCAGGTTCAAGGCGAACACCACCAGAAGGTATATTGCATAGCTTGCAATGCCTGCAAGCGCCATTGCCGCAATGGTTTTGAGAGTGCCCAGCTTTGAAGCGTGCCTTATCACGCAAAATGCGCTGTAAAGCCCGTAAATGGCGATGGGAAGCCCCACCACCCCCAGACACGGTATGCCCGAAAGCATGCTTGGGACGGCATTGAGGGCGACAGTTCCGGCGGACACCAGCATGAGCAAATACGAGAGCTCAAGCAGCTTGTTTTGCCCCCCGAATAGCCTGCAGAATGCATGGAGGGAGCAGTAGAATAAAGCAGTGAAAAGAGTTCCTGCCAAAACTGCGAAAGCATAGTAAAATGCCATGTTGAATGAGGAAAGCGCCTCTGCGTATTTGTTTTGGGCAAGGCCGTTCATCACAAATAAGGTGAGGAAAATGGCGATGGTCGCAATCACCCCCCCAAACAGCGCCGCAGGGATGTAGTTGGCGGAGATGGACTCAATGGATGCGTTCTTTCGCTCCTCCTCGAACGTTTCTTGAGGGTGGAAATACGCCCGCAGCCACAGCTGGAGGCGGGGGTAGGGGATGCTCTTGGCAATCCCAAATGCGAAATCCTCAAATTTCCGCACCGCCCGTTCCTTAGTGGCGGCTATCGGAGATGTTTTTTGTTCGGTTTTCGCCATCGGGTTCACCACAGATAAAAAATCAAAATAAAAAAAGGAAAAAAATCAGTACATCATGTTCCTGCCTGCCAGCGCACCCAATCCAAGCAGGGCTGCCATGGAGGCGAATGCCAGCATCGCAAGCACAGCGCCAGTCAGGATGGGGATTGCCAGAATCGCAAGCGCGCGGATATCGGAGACCTTGTGCACCTCCCTTATCACCAGGAAGAAGTTGTAGAGGTTGTACGCCCCGACTGCGAGTCCGAGGAGGTAAAAGATGAATCCAAGCACGGGCAGCCCTGAGAGTACCGAGAAGGGGAACGCCAGAAGCACCGCGGATGCGAAGAGGATTGAAAACGCAGAGGTCTGCTCAAAGTATCCGCCCGTGCCACCTAGGATTTTGGCAAGCACCCAGACGAGCCCGGAGCCGATGAACCCCGCGATTACGAGCATTATCGGAATTACCGCTATGCCAAGAATTAGTGCCATTGCAATGCCGAACCCAAAGCCGATGACGGTAGAAAGGAAGGAGCCGAGCCACATCAGCAGCCCCGCAAGCACTAGAGTCGTGATTACCCCGGTCAAGGATGCTTCCTTCTTCATTGCGCCCATGGAGGAAACGGGATTGAAATATGCGTTCGCCCAGGCGGAAAACTGTGGCACCGGGATTGCCGAGATTATCCCCATCACTGGCGCTTCGATGGATGAGAGGGGGCCTGTGCCCGCCTTAGCGGCAGCTGTTTTCGCAGCAGATTTTTTTGCAGCCAATTAAACCACCCCAAGCGCAAGGCGTCAGCCCTGCAGTTGTTTGTATATGGGGTATTTGCTGAGAGGTATTTAATAGAATGCCTCGGGAGCGAATGCCCCTGGGCAAGATGAGTGGGAGCGTGCCTTGGAGAATAAAAACAACAGTTGAAATGGCAGGGAAATGCATTTGCCGCAAAATGGCTCATTTGGGGAACTTTTCCGAGTAGCACTTTGCGCAAAAGCTGTGCATGAAGCCGGCTTTGTCCAGCTGCTGCTTTTGGTTGGCGCGTGTAAGCTCGGTTCCGCAAACTTCGCACGACAAGTAGTTGTTGTACATGGCAGCACCCCTGTTCTTTCCGACCGATATTTGCGGCAAAGGAATAAAAGCGTAAGGCAGCCCTAAAAAATCCACGCTGGGGTCGCATAGCCCGGTCCAGTGCGGCAGGTTGCTAACCTGTTGAGGGGAAACCCTCTCGGGAGTTCAATCCCAACCCCCTTTCTTTTAGGAAAAGAAAGGGCGTAGGGTTTATCCCCAAAGAAAAAAAGAGAAAATGGATAATTGAACAAATCTCCCCCCCGGCGTTTTTTTATTCTGCTGCCCGAAGCGGGCTTCTCCAAAAAGATTAAATGCCCCGAGGAGGAATTGCATTTCATGGTCTCAACGATTGTCTTTTACCTGCTCAAGAAAGGCGCACACCGGGAGCCAGTCCGCATAACCACAGGGGAGATTGCAAGCCAGGCAGGAGTGTCGCAGCAGACCGCCAGCCGGAAGATCATCCTCCTTGAGAAGGACGGATTGCTGCGGCGCAGTTCCGGGAAGATTTTCCTCACGGAGAAGGCAGTGGTGGAGGTGCGCAAGCTGCTCAAGCAGGTTCTCGAATCCCTTGACGGCACAGGCATGGTTTTCCACGGCAAGGCGGTCAAGGGGCTGGGGGAGGGCGGCTTTTACGTGTCGCAGAAGGGATATATGGGACAGTTCAAAAAGAAGCTCGGTTTCACCCCGTTCAAGGGCACGCTCAACCTGTTCATGGACCAGGAGGATGTGGAAAAGCGCCTTGAGCTGCACCAGCGCCGCGCAATTGAAATCAGAGGCTTTTCCCAGGGCGGCAGGAGATTCGGAAAAATAGACGCCTACCGCTGCATGGTCGGGGGGCTGCCCTCAGCCATAATATTCCCGGAAAAGTCGGGGCACGGGCTGCAGACACTTGAGATAATTTCCGCATTCAACCTAAGGGAGACATTGGGCTTGTCAGAAGGCTCGGTGGTTGAGGTGGAAGTGGTTGGAGAGAGCCGCTTTTAGCGAATTTGCTTAAGGGCAGGGCAGCTATCACCAGGAACCCAATGTCGTCTGTGCGCCTTTTTCCTTCATTTGCTTGCCCGTGCTCTCGTATGTCCGGCGAACCCGCTCTTCTGAAAAGTCGTGTTTTGAGCAAAGGAATTTCATCAGCCCGCCAGTGTCCATGCTGCCAAAGGAAACCTGGAGGTTTTTGTGCACTGGGGGGGAGAGGAAGAAACTTTCCACTGCTTCGAAGAGTGCAAGCTGGTCAGCCGCCCCTGCCTTTTGAGCAGCTTCTGAGAGCGAGGAGCATTCTTTCACTATCTTGAGCGCCTTTTTCGGGCCCACGCCGTTCACTCCCTCGTCAAAGTCCGTGCCCACAAGTATCCCCATCCAAACAAGTTTTTGCCTGTCAACGCCAAGCGAGTCAAGCGCTGCTTGCAGCTCGATGTACTCCGGCTGCACCTCGACAAATTCATTTTTGCCAGGCATTTTCCGCTTTCCCCCTATGGAGAGGTTGCGAAGCAGCAGCGGTGCCCCGAAAAGCATGCAGTCCATGTCTTGGGAAGCCACCGCATCGGCCGTTCCCTCAATGGCGAGCTGCGCTGCCTGCGCTTCGCCTTCAGAGGGGGATTCCACCACTGGAATGCCCATCAGGCGCAGCAGCTGCTTGGAGTCTTCCACCATTTCGGAAGTGAGCCGCGAGGTCGCCTGGGCGAATTTTTTTGCCTCCGCTAGGTTTCCTTTTTCAAGCGCCGCCCTCCAGGCGGCATGTGCCTCCAATTTCTTTTCTGCTCGCTGGGAGATAACATCCGCCTTGAAGCCCGGCGGCTTGCCATCGAAAACATAGATTGGGCGGATGCCCGCCTCAAGAAGCTTAGCGTTGCGGTAGAAGATGCCTGCCAGGTGGCCCGTTACTTTCCCTGACGAATCCATCAGGGGCGTGCCATCCGGCTGGCGGATGGAGGAGAGGAACTGGTAGATTGCGTTGTACGCGTCCACTGCAAAGCGCTTGCCCGACAGGTCGGAAAGTTTTGCCGGCCTTTTGGGAAGCTCGCCCAAATCCACTCCCATGCAACACTCACGTTGGCGCAATTTAATAATCTTACAAGTTGCGCGCACTGGAGTGTGCCAAAGGGCGCTACTCCAAAAACCTTGCAACCAGCCAGATGAGAAGCGCGCCTGAAGCCATCAGGAGAAGCTGGATGGCGGAGGACCTCGCCCTCTTTTCCTTGTGAAGCTCGGGGAGCAGGTCGGCCGCGGCGATGTAGATGAACATGCCTGCGGTGAAGGCAAGGGCGTAGGAGGCGAAGTGCTCGATTGCCCCTGAGAAGAAAAAGAACAGCACCCCTCCTGCCACCGCGGTGACTGCGGAGAAAAGGTTGAAGAGAAGCGCGCGGGCCTTGCTGTAGCCGCTGTAGAGGAGCAGCCCGAAGTCCCCTATCTCCTGTGGTATCTCGTGAAGCGCGATTGCGATGGTGGTGGTTATCCCAAGCGGAACGTCCACCAGGAAGGCAGCGGCAATGGCAACTCCGTCAAAGAAGTTGTGTATGCCGTCGCCCACAAGGGTAAGGGCACCAAGGGCATGGTGGTGCTCTTTTTCGCCCGCTGCGTGGTGGTGGTGCCAGTGGATGAGCTTCTCCACCACAAAGCCGATGAGCACTCCGATGAAGGCGACTTCCAGCACCGAAACGACCTTCCCGGCTTCAATTGCCTCAGGAAGAAGGTCGAAAAAAGCAGCTCCAAGAAGCGTGCCAGTGGAGAAGCTTACCAGGTAAAACAGGAGGGAGTCCATCGCCTTTTTCCCAATCGAGAGAAACGCCACGCCAGCAAGGGAAATCAGGCTGACCGCAACTGTTGCTGCGATAATGAGTTCAAGCACCAATGCAAAAACCTCTTCGGGCAGTTTTATTAGCTTATTAATATTTAATGTTATTGTTAATAACAATCCGATGGAGATATTTAAAGAAGTTTATAGCGGGTGAGGATATGCCGATAGTCAGCATTTCAATGGACGAAGAAACATTCTCCGAGCTTGATAGGATGCAAAAAAGCCTTGGCTTTTCCGGCAGGTCAGAGGCGCTGCGCGCCGGCATGCGCTGCCTTGTGTCCGAGAACAAGGCGGCCGAGGGCCTGGCTGGCAAGGTGAAGGCAGTGCTGCTACTGGTGCACGACGAGAGGGCGGAGTCAAAGGCGAGCGAGCTGAAGCACGAGTACGGGGACATTGTCAGCGCCCAGATACACTCGCACCTCAAGGGGGAGAAGTGCCTGGAGGTTTTCATATTAGCCGGGGATGCGCCGCGCATAAAGGGAATGTACAAGGCCGCGCAGTCAAGCAGGAGGATGGAGTATGCCAAGCTGGTGGTTCCCTGAAACGGCCGAGCGGATTGGAAGCTGCCATCTGGTTTGGCTTTTCTCCTTCATCTGCGCTGCCCCTGTTTTCTTGCCGCCCTTATTTCTGCTTTTTTTTCTTCAACTCGATTTCCAGTATGTCGCCAAGCGTGATGCCCCCCTTGGAGGAGGACGATGCCACAGGGGCTCCCTCGCTTACCTCCTGCAACAGCTTTATGCCAAGCTCCTTCTCAAGCTTCCTGCAAAGCTTCTCGTCGGGCAGCGTGCGCTCGTGCTCCACGCGCTCCAGGAAGGAATGCTTCTCGTTTATCCTCTCGGCAAGCACCTCAAGGGGCAGCCCCATGCTTTTTCTTGCCTCGGCGATCATTCGCCCGTAGCCTTCCGCCACTTCCTTTTCCCGCCTGGAGGGGAACCCCCCATCTTGAGCGCTAGCTGGCTTTGGCTGCGGGCCGCGGATAAGCTTGCCGGTGGTTGAGCAGTCGCGGCAGACGGAAAGCTTTGCGCCTTCCACCAAAATCAGGTAGCCTGCCTCCTCTGAGCCGCAAATTTCGCATTCCATTTGAAATCCACCCCGTCCTTTCCCGGCACTCTACTCGATTTATGAAACCTTATATGTTTTGCTGCGCCAAGGGAGCGCATGGAAAAAAACCACAGGCTAGCTTTCGCCATCGCGTCAATCGCCATCTGCTTCGCATTCTTCCTGTTCGCCATCAATGCGAACACTTCGGCAGTGCTCAAATTCGTGCTTGCGGCAGGCTCGCTTGTGGTATGCGGGCTGTCGGTCTCCAAGCTTTACGGGCTTGACAGCTGGGGCGGAATAATCCTTTTGAAGAGCCAGAAGGGATTGCTGGAGCTCGACCTGCTTGCCAGAAAGCACCCAAAGGTGTGGCAGACGCTTGCGGACCTTGGGATGGTGGTGGGCTTCGGCTCGTTTGCCTATTTCCTGCTTCCAAAAAAAATGGGGTTGAAGCGCGGAATTGCGCTTTACGCCGCAGGAACCGTGCTTTTGGTGCTGCTGCTCAGCATTGTTGCGCCCGTGTCC
>CAYSQN010000005.1:0-15401 GCA_964433305.1 Microcaldota archaeon
GCTGTTTTTTCTCCTTCTTTTCCTTGCCTTCTTTTTTATTGGAAAGGAAAAACCATGCTGCGGCGGCGATGAAAACAAGCGAAACTGCGCCAAGCGCGATTGTGCGCAAATCAAGCGCGCTTGCCTGCCTGGATGCCAGAAATGCGTTTGCTGCACGAACTGCGCGGTCCGAAGCCATCAGCGAGTCCGCATATGCCCCATCGGACAGCAGGCTTTCCGAGGCTGTGACTTCCTTTTCTATTTGCGAAAGCTCGCCTGCGTCCTCAGATGATGACTTGCTTTTTGCCTCCCGCAGTGCGGTGGATGCCACCCCCAGGGAGGATTGCGCGCTTGCCTTTAGGCTTTCAAGCGAGCCCTGAAGCGATTGCTGCAGCAGGAGAAGTTTCCCATATGAGGAATTGGCAGCTTCGAGCTGCTTGCTCCCGGGAAGAGAGGCTTTTAGCGAGGAATCATGGGACTTTTGCGCGTCGGAGAGCCATTTTTGCGCCTCGGATGGGGTGAGCGGCAGCTTCTTCTTGCCCTGTGTGGAGAGGGCGGCATGCTCCGAGGAGTATGCGGCCAGGAGGGTTTCCACCTGCGGCTTTGCATCGTTGTATTTTTGCCGCAGCGCTTCGGCTTGCTTGGAAGCGTTTTGCTGCACTTGCTCCCCCTCTTGCTGCCCCCGTAGCAGAATGCCCTTTGCCTGCGAGGAGGCAGTGTAGGATGCTAGTGGGTCGGACTTTGAGTAGAGGCGCTGGGCGTCTGAAAGAAGCTGGCTGGCTTCAGGCAGTTGGTGGGTGCTTTTCGTGTAGCTGTCTGCTGCTTCAGAGGAGGAGCGGTAGGCGAGAGACACCAGGTTGGAGTTGTAGTCCAGAAGCGCTTTGGACAGCGTGCTTAATGCCTTGGCTGCCCCCTGGGATTGCAAACTCTCTTGAGAAGAGGACAGAGATGCGGCAAGGGCTTGAGATATGGCGGAGAGCGAAGTGGCTTATTTGTCAAGGCCCAAAGAGGCGAGCTTTTCAATTGCAGCGGAGGCGAGGGAAATTTTTTCTTCCGCTTCCTCCTTTTTCTGCCGGTAGGAGTCAAAGTCTGGGCCTTGCAGCCCTAGTTTGTCGATTTGCCGCTGCAGCAAGGAGAGTTCTGCTAGCGCTTCCTCGGGCTTGTTTTGTGCCGCCAATTGCTTTGCCCGCTCAAGATAGGTGGATGGAAGGAGATAGCGCTGCACCTGCAGCTCAGCTTCCTGCAGTGCAATTTGCAGTGTTTGAGATGAATTTTGAGTGGTGAAGGAAATGAGGAACTTCTGCTTTTGCCCCTCAATGAGAGGCGAGAGGGAGAACTGCAGCTGTGCTTGCCCAAGGGAGGCGGACTGGGATTTCTTGGTTATCTTGGCAGAGCCGATTGCGGACACTGAGAAGTCTGAAAGCTGCGGGTAAGGCTCGGTGAGAAGCACAGTAGCTTCCTTGCACGAAACAAGAGGCGTGATTTCCACTTCATAGGAAACTTTTTTCGCGCCCATCGCAGAGGGCTCAATGGAGTAGGGAGAATAGGAAATTTCCAGAGGCGGGGAAGCTTCATAATTTATTTGAAGGGAATTTTTTCCAGCTGGCACTGTGTGCAGCTGGCCCTCTGCTAATTGCCCGTAGATGGACAGTGGGAAAGTTTTGCCTGAGAATTTTGCGCTTGCTTTTCTTGTGTTGCCTGGCACCTGTTCCGAAAGCAGAAGCATGGGAATGGGCTTTGAGGAGAAGAACTGCACCTCTCGGGAGAAGCTTGCGCTGTTGGAGTCCGCTGAAAGGCAGCTGTCTTCGCTCCCAGTAATTTGTGCTGCTGACTGCTGGCTTTCAAAAGTGAAGCTGCTGGAGGAGAAGGCAGGTATGGAGCGGATGACGAGCCTTGTTTTGCCCTTGTCATAGAATGCGTCTATGAGGCCCTCGCCTGATACCAAGTCGGCGGAGTAGATGGGTGAGGAGGCCGGGATGGAAAAGGAGGCTGAGGGGGGAGAATCGATGCTGGTGGGGTTTTTCACCAAGATGGTGGCGCGGTAGTCGCCTGCTTCCCCAAGGGTTGGAGGGCTGTAAAGCTCATAAACTTCCGAGTTTTCTGTGAGCAACTGCCCGAAAAATGATGGAAGCTCCCCTTGCACTGCTGATTGCATGGAAACCAGGCTTTCTTGTGCAGAAAGAAGCGAGCCTGCGGATTTTTCCGCATCCAGCTTTCCGTTTGTGAGCAATGAGCGCACCGAGTCGAACTGAGGGGAGAGGAAGGAAGGCTGGTAGGTGCGGATTTGCAGCACAGTGGGAGTAAGTGACTGTATTTGTCCCTCAAGGCCTGAGTATTTTTCCTGCAAGGACAGCACGATTTCTTTCCTTTGCTGCTTTGCCGCCTGCCCTATTGCATCCGCTGTGTAGGGATCGGTGGCAAAGCGAGCCAGTTTTTCGTACTCCTGTGCCTTTTCTTCCCAATAGTCTGTTTCCAACCCGTCTTTCTTTGCTTTTGAAAGCAAGGAGCGAAGCGAGCTGAGCTCTTGGAGAGCGGAATCCTTTTGCGGAGCATAGGACTTGCTGTTGGCAAGCGAAATTGAGTCGAGTGCGGCCTTGTAGGCCTTTTGGTAATGCGAGAAGCGGCCGCCCGTGCTGCTTTGTTTTTCGGCAGTGGTGAATTCTGCTGAGGCTTCCTGCAGCTTTTCTAGCGCAAGGGACTTTGCCTGCGCATCTGGGGCGCTGGAAGTTGCTTGGTCGTATTTTCTCTGTGCAGCATCCAGCGCTTCTTTTGCCATCTGTTTTTCGGAAATGAGCGCGCCTTCTGCATTGAGCCTCACCGAGCTTAATGAGGAGAGAGACGCGTTTGCTTTTTCTTCCGCTGCAGCAGCATCGTAAATTGAGGAGGCAAGATAGCTATCCAGCCAGTTGCCTGAGGCCTTTTGCTTGCTTCTTGCCAGAAGCAGCTTGGCTTGCGCAAGCGAGTACTGGGCTTCTTTTAGACCATCTTGTATGCCTGAGAAGGAAGTGCCGCTTGAGATGGTACTGCCATAGCCTGTGCCGTAGTAGGTGTCAGCTGCGATTAATTCCAGCTGTTCCGCATCCAGCCGCTGCAGCTCAAGCTCGAGCTGGTCAGCTGCCATTTGCGCGCTTTGTGTGGCCGTTTTTTGCTCGTTTTGCATTTGCAGCTGCGCGTCAGAGAGCTGCAGGTAAAGTGTGATAATCGAGAGGATGGAGGAGCCTTGATGGCTTCCCCCGATTGACTGGAGGTGCTCGTTTAGGGCAATTGATTCGAAATCCGGAATGGATGGGTAAGAGGAGAAGTAGGCGGCTATGCTCGCAGAGGCGTCATTCTTGCAAAAACCAGGCTGCACAAGAAGCGACTGCGCATGCGAGTAGGTTGCCTTTGCCTTGCCATAATATTGCGGGTCGTCGGCTCCTGCTTTCTCAAGAAGCTCCATTTTCTCATCTACTTTTTTTGCAAGCTCGTAAGCTGAGCGCGAAGAGGCGTCATAGCTGTCAATGTAGGTGGAGAGGGAGGAGGCATAATGATACTCGAAGGAGGTTGCATATTGGAAAAATGCATTGAGCTTCATGAGAATGGGAAGGTCGGGCACGAAAACGATGGGAAAGTGAGTTATGCTGTTGAGGACGGCAGCTGCCATCAGCCCTGAAGTTGCCTGTTTTGAGGCGTAAAGAAGGGAGAGCGCCTCTTCTTTGTGCGCTTGTGCTGCAGGCAGGGAGGTGTTGAGCGCTGCTAGGGGATGGTAAGCGCTTAGAAGCTCGTCCCTGCGCGCAAGTGGCACTGCCTCCCTGAAGCAATTCTGGTCGCAGAGAGAAAGAGAAGTATTGAGCTGCTCTAATGTGGAAGAGAAGGGGTAGACGTAAATATCTGCGAAGAACGATTTGATGATGTTTGGGTTAGTGTAGATGTAAGTAGGAGAGAGAAAGAAGCGCTCTGGGAGGGAAGGGGCGAAGCAGGCTGAAAAAGTGCCGGACGGAAATAAGACTGGGCATAAAAGAAGCAGGAAAATTGCAGCAAGGCGCAGTCCCACACGCGCCATGCTACAACTTCCTTAGGGGAAATTAATATTGGAGTAGGGTTGTCCAGAAAAATTGACTTCGACCTATTTGTGAGGGCTGCTCAGGATGTAAGTATCCTCACATCCACTTTTCCTCCTGTCTTTTCCTCCACTAAAGCCTTGAACTGGGAAGGGTCGGCGCGGGTCTCTGCCAGGTAGTTGTAGTGGATGGGTATGGCCACCTTGGGATTTATTGCCGCGATGGCATCGGCAGCCTCTTTTGCGTCCATGGTGTACTTGCCCCCTATTGGGACAAGTGCAATATCACACTTGTATCCTTCCATTTCTGGGATGAAGTCGGTGTCCCCTGCGATGTATACCTTGGCGGTTTTGAAGTGCAGTATGAAGCCTGCCCCGCTTCCGCGCGGGTGGAAGGGCTTGGCGAGGTTGTAGGCGTGAACTACCTCCACAGTTAGGCTGCCGACTTTCTCTTTTGCCCCAATGTCAACCAGCCGCACTGGGAGCTTGCAGCTTCGGTGCGCAATCGCTATGGTGCTGCTTTTGGTAATGGAGGGAGCCTCCACGCAGTGGTCGAAGTGCGAGTGCGTGTAAAGGATGATATCTGCAGGCCTAGCGGCTTTGGGAAGCACGTATGGGTCCACGTAGACTCTCAGCCCGTCTGCCTCAAGCAAAATGCTTGCGTGGCCGAGCCAGGTGACTTTTATTCCTGAGAAAACCGTGCTGTTTGCCATGATTTGCCCTTACCCATGTGCAGATAACTTGTTTTCTTGTGGTGCTGTTTGCTTTCTTTGCCTCTTGCCCGTTTTCCCCCTTCTGGCTCTTCTTCGTGTGCGAGCTTTTTTATCCTTTATCCCGCACAATAGGCAAGTTCGGCATTAGGATGAGGCCTGCAAACAGAGCCGGTGCTTTGATGAGCGAGGAAATACTTTACGACGTTATCGTGGTCGGAGGGGGCCCTGGCGGCACTGCGGCAGCCTCCTTCCTTGGAATGAAAGGAAAGAAGGTGCTGCTCCTTGAGAAAGACCGCTGGCCGCGCGACAAAACTTGCGGCGACGCGCTTTCGGGCAAGTCCATCGCCATACTAGATGAGCTTGGCATTTCCTCCGAAGTGGAGAAAGCCGAGCATGGCGAGGTCACTGGCATTACTTTTTCCTCCCCAAACAGCGTGGTGGTGAAAATACCCTTCAACATGGACAAGGGAAATATTTCCAAGGGCTATGTTTCCCGGAGGGAAGTCAGCGACCATATCATGTGGAAGAACGCCGTCAAGCACGCTGAAGCCATCGAAGGCATGGCAGTCATCGGAACCGTAAAGGAAAACGGCAAGGTTTGCGGAGTAAAAGCCCGCGATTCTTCAGGCAAGGAGCATGAGTTCCGCGCAAAAGTGATAATTGGGGCAGACGGGGTTTCCTCGCTTATTGCAAGGGAGGTGCGCGGGGCGGACATTGACTCCAAGCACACCTGCATCGCATACAGGGCATATTACTCTGGAATTGGAGGCATGGACGGCTCCCTTGAGATACACTTCGTGAAGTCCCTGATGCCCGGCTACTTCTGGATATTTCCCTTGGAGAACGGATTGGCCAACGTAGGAGTGGGCATGGTAATGGATGACATGAAAAAATACAACGTGAACCTCCAAAAGGCCATGCTGGACGCCATTGAGAAAAACCCGCTCTTTTCAACCCGATTCAAGAATGCCAAGCTGGTTTCCCCAATCAAGGCCTGGACGCTCCCGTTCGGCTCCAAAAGAAGGAAGGTGCATGACGACAACGTGCTCATAGTTGGAGACGCTGCCGGACTGGTCGATCCGTTTTCCGGCGAGGGGCAGGGAAACGCGCTTCTTTCCGGGAAATTGGCGGCGCAGGTGGCGTCCGAGGCGATTGACGATGGGGACACTTCCGCCTCAGCCCTTGCAAAATATGACACGATGCTGTGGAGCGAGGTTTGGAATGAGCTTCAGACCAGCTACAACATGCAGAAATTGGGGAGATATGAGTGGCTGTTGAATTTCGTGGTTGGAAAGGCGGCCAAAAGCGAGAAGGCGCGGGCGGCGATTGCGGGCACGTTCACCAGCAAGGAAGCCAAGGGGGAGTACGCGTCTCCCCTGTTCTACCTGAAGCTGCTTTTGTCGTAGGGTGAGAGAAATTAGATTGGCTGCCCTGCTCTTTTGAAAATTAGTTCGACTGGACATTACTCGTCCTTCTTTTTCTTCTCTTTCTTCTCTATCTGCACTATTTCCTCAAGCGAAACCGTGTCATCGTAGTCCTTCATGTACTTTGCCATTTCCCCCTCTTCCTCGCGCCGGTGTGCTGCGCGCTTTTGGCGGTGCTCGTTTTGGCGCGAGTGGAACTCTTCCTCCCTTCTCTGGTGCTCAGCGTGTTCCTTCCTTTGCTGCTGCGCGTGGTGATGATGCTCTCGCGCCTTCTGGCGCGACTCGTAGGCGCTCTTGCGCTCCGAGAGCACTTCGGCATATTTGGCGTCGCACTCCTTGCGGGCGTCTGAAAGTTGGTGTTCGAGCGAGCGTATTTCCGAAAGAAGGGAACTTAGGACGGCGCGCTCGTGCTCCATGGCTTTTTGGACAGCTTCGAGCTCCTTGTGGTGCGAAAGCTCGATTTTGATTTCACGCAGCCTTTTGAGAAGGTCTTTTTCCTTTTTGGGCGTGTAAGCTTCGGTTGCTATGGAAAATTCTATCCTTTCGGCTTCTTCTATCAGGCGGATGGTTTTGGGGGCGCCTTTGCCCCGTATTTGGGGGATGAGCGCCGCCACCTTTTTGCGGGACTCAAGAACGGATGGGTTCTTTGCCTTCAGCTGCTCGATTATGCCCTGGCGCTTGGAAATGAGGGCATCAAGTTCGGAAACCATCAGCGTAATCGGCAGCTCAACCCTGGCGAGTCGATGGGGGCAGAGGGGAATTGGGCAAGAATGGATGGTTGGAAGGGGGGAGAGGAGTTTTTGATTTTCATGCTCTTGCGTAAGCTGTAGCGGCTTTTCCTTGGCAATTTGTGTGGGGAGAATGGGGTTTTCAGGTTGGGCGCTTGCGGTTTGCGGAGCCCCTTTGCCCTCGACAAGCTCCCGCAGGCCGCTGGGAAGGTCGTTGATGTCTATTTGCTTGTGCTTTTTTTGCTCGTCCACTGTACCAACTTGTTATTTTTTGTGTCTGTTTATATGCAAACCTTTATATAGCGGGCAGCCTTAAAACGATAAGGAAATGCCCGTCTTTTGATTTTCTGCCTAGTGGCAGAAAACTGGTCGCCTTGCCAGCGCTTCGCGCGCTGGCCTTCTTCTTTTTACCACCAGCATAGTGGCAGCCAAAGAACCGTGTTAGGGCGATTGCAACACACTTGCAGCATATCAGCTTTTATTACTCTTGCCGCCTTGCGCCTCTTTTCCAAAGCCATTTTGGCCTTGCGGCAGCTTCATGGCGCTTATCAGCAACCACTCGCGCAATTGGGAGAGTATCAACAGCCCTATTACTGCCCCCAAGCGCAGCATTTTGTCCTGGCTGTCAAGTAAAATGTAAAGGCAGAAGGCTACCGGGATGATAAGAAGGTAGCGGCCCAAGAATGCGGTTGAGATTTTCAAATTTCCACCAGGTTTCACTAGAAAGACTTTGGAGGGTGTTTTTCCAGGCCAAGGTCTTTTTCAGACAGGGTTCCCCTAGAATCTATGTTAATGAAGATGTCGTAATCCTTGAAAAAAAACTCTCTGAAGATGGCGCGTCGTTCCATTTTTTTATCCCCCATAACTGAAGAGAAGAACCCGCCTTCCTCGCCGATTTTAAGTTCGTTACCGGTCGCAACAAAACGGATGGAGAGTACCTCTGCCCCATATTTGTCTTTAAACAGTTGGCCTAAATGTTTTTCACCAGTAAATTCGTTTGAATTGTACTGGGTATGGAATGAACCATAGTTGACTAGGAATTTAGTATTTTTGGGTATAATCTCTTGAATGCGATCAAACAGCTGCTCATCAGTAGGCCGAGAGCCCAATTGCCCGACTCTATCGCCTTTCTTGCCGGAAAAGTCATCCACACATACTACTTTTATCCCATTTTCCTTGCATTTTTTTATAAGATAAAGATTGTAGTCATAATGCGTAGAATCTGTTGGCACGCCGATATTGTCTTTTAGCTGTGATAAGGTTATTTCATTATTGAAGTATCTGTCGATGTTCACCTGCTGTCCCCTACTCATTTCGGAGACCATATGTGTGTAGCCGTTTTCTTTGAGAGTTGGCAGCATGTCGGCGATAAATTGGTGCAATTTTTCAATTGTATGTGCCTCACCTAAAAGGATAACTTTTTTATTTTTGGATAGTTGGAGAATGCTTTCCTTTATCTGTTTGAGATTGACCATATTTTCAAGAATATGATCTTCTGGAGTGGATTTTGGATTGAAAACTTGAAATATTAGCAAAATATCCCTCATTGTTCAGAAAAGTCTTGCAGCCATCTCCACCATGCGGTTGGAGAAGCCCCACTCATTGTCGTACCATGAGAGCACCTTGCAGTTTTTTGAGTTTGCCATGGTGGACAATCCATCCACTATGGAGCTTGCGCTTGAATGCACGATGTCGCTTGAGACCAGCGGCTCCTCGCTGTACTCCAAAATGCCCTTCATCTTGCCGATTGCCGCCTTTTTGAGCGCGGCGTTGATGTCTTCCTTCGAGGCTGCCTTGCCAAGAGTGCAGGTCAGGTCGTTTATAGACCCCACCGGAATGGGGACACGAAGCGAGAGCCCGTCAAGCTTGCCTTTCAGCTGGGGAAGCACCTGCCCAATCGCCTTTGCCGCGCCTGTGGATGTCGGGATGATGTTCAGCGCGCCCGCCCTCGCCCTGCGGAAGTCCTTGTGGTGCGCGTCGAGTATGAGCTGGTCGTTGGTGTAGGCGTGGCAGGTGGTCATGAAACCGCTTTCGACCCCGAAGGAATCCCACAGCACCTTTGCCACTGGTGCCAGGCAGTTGGTGGTGCATGAGCCGATTGAAATGATGCTGTGCTTGCCCTTGTCGTAAGCTTCCCCGTTTACCCCAAGCACGATGGTGGAATCCGCCTCCCCGCTCTTGCAAGGCGCAGATATGAGCACTTTTTTTGCCCCCGCAGCCAAATGCTTTGATGCCCCGGCCCGGTCGGTGAATGCGCCGGTGCACTCAAGCACCGCATCCACCCCAAGCTTTTTCCAGGGGAGGTTGGCTGGGTCGCGGTCGGCTGTGATGGGTATTTCATAGCCGTCAATTGAGAGCATGCTGCCTTTTGCCTCCACCTTCCCAGAAAAATGCCCCTGGGTGGAGTCATACTTGAACAGATGCGCGGATAGTTTGGGGTCGTGAGTGTCGTTTATGGCCACTATGTCGAAATTCTTGCCGACCATGCCTCGCTCGAACGCCGCGCGGGCCACCAGCTTGCCTATCCTTCCAAAGCCGTTTATCGCGATTTTCATCAATACCACCCTGTTTTGGGAACATTGGGAAAACAGTCTGAAAATTTATAACAAGTTCCCCAAATACATTGTTTGCGGAAGGTTTTCCGTGTTAATTTTTTATTCTGCCATAGTTTGCCATCGCCCAGGCAAGCTCAACTAATTAATGCTTGAGTGCCGCAAATAGAAGCATGGATGGGAAAAACGTTGTGCGGCGCAAAGCGCTTCTTATCGATGTCGACTATCGGATAGTCAATGGAAAGACGCAGGTAAGGCTGCTTTTGAAGGGAAAGCGCTTTGTCCGCCTCTACGACTTGCACGAGCCTTACTTTTACCTGGATGCGCCTAAGGGCGCGGAAAAGGAAATATTGGAAACAAAAGCGCAGAGCCGCGACCGGATGGCAGGAGTGGCCAGGGTGGAGCGGGTGGAGCGAAGCGTGCGTGGGGAGAAGAAGGAGATTTGGAAGGTGTTTGCCGAGCGGCCTTATGATGTCCCAAGCCTGAGCGCGGCTATGAAATACCCCTCATTTGAGAATAACATTCCGTTCGGGCGGAGGTACCTGATTGACAGGGGGCTTGCGCCTTTCATGCAGATAACCTATGAGCGGGAGGGCAGGTTCATCACGAAAATACTCAAGAAAAAGGAGAATGTGCTTGTTTCCTTGCGGACAATGTCGTTTGATATTGAGACTTACAACCCCCAGGGAATGCCGCGGCCGGAGAAGGACGAGGTAATCATGATAAGCTACGAGGTGGAGGGGAAACGGCTTGTCTTGACCACCAAGAAAATCAACAAGGACTTTGTCATCTATTGCAAGGATGAGAAAGAAATGCTGCAGCGGTTCCTTGACGACATACGGGAGAATGACGTGGAGGTGCTGCTTGGCTACAACAGCACGGTTTTCGACCTGCCCTACCTGAAGGCAAGGGCGGACTGCCATGGGTTGGAGTTTTCCATTGGCAGGGACGGAAAAAGCTTCAGGCTGCGGAGGCAGGGGATACGAGATGTTGCTGAGATGACCGGCAGGATACATGTGGACCTCTACCCGCTGGTGCGCTTCCTTGGCTTCATAGGGGCGTTCAAGGTCTCCAAATATACCCTTGAGAATGCCTACGCCGAGCTTACCGGCAAGAAGAAGCTGATGGTGAAGAAGCTTGAGATTTACAAGATGTGGGAGGATGAAAAGCTGCGCGAGGAGCTCGCCGAATACTCGCGGTTTGACGCGCAGGCGACGCAGGAAATAGGGAAGCTGTTGCTTCCGCTTGAAATTGAGATGGGGCGGGTGGTGAGGCTGCCGCTTTTCGATGTTGCCAATGCCACGGCAGGCCAGCTGGTGGAGTCGCTCCTGATGCACAAGAGCGCGCAGATGGGCACGGTGATTCCGAACAAGCCCAATGACGAGGATGTGCGGGAGCGGGAGATTGACCCAATCAAGGGGGCGTTTGTGAAACTGCCCCAGCCAGGAATATACGAAAATATGGCGGTGTTCGACTTCCGCGGGCTGTACCCCTCAATCATCACCTCGCACAATATCGACCCGTTTACCTTGGACCCGCCAAAAAGCGTGCCGGACTCGGAATGCCACTTGTGCCCAAACGGCCACCGCTTCCTCAAAAAGCCGCGAGGCCTCATCCCGCTTGTGCTCGAAGAGATACTCAAGATGCGCTCGGAGATGAAGGGCAAGCTCAAGCACGTGGCCAAGGACACGCAGGAGTATGAGATGATGTTTGCCCGCGTGCAGTCGCTCAAAATACTTGCGAACTCGTATTACGGCTATCTCGCCTATGCCCGCAGCCGCTGGTATTCGAGGGAATGCGGCGAGTCGGTGACGGCGTGGGGGAGATATTTCATCCAGGACACTATTGAAAAGGCGGAGAAAGCCGGCTTTCCGGTGCTTTACGGGGACACGGACTCAATTTTCCTTTTGATGGGCAAGAAAACCAAGAAGGATGCGGAAGAGTTCATGCAGAAGATAAACAAGGAGCTGCCTGGGGACATGGAGCTTGAGCTGGAGGGGTTTTACCCCAGAGGGGTGTTTGTCACCAAAAAAGTGGTGGCTGCAGGCAAGGAGGGCACTGGCGCGAAGAAAAAGTACGCCCTTATTGACGAGGAGGGAAGGGTAAAGATACGCGGGTTCGAGCTGGTGCGCCGCGACTGGTCCAATGTGGCGAAAAATACGCAGAGGGGGGTGCTGGAAGCGATATTGAAGCACGGCAGCAAGGAAATGGCGGTCAAGGTGGTCAAGGACATGGTGGAGAGGCTCAAGGGGGGCCAGGTGCCCCTTGAGGACCTTACCATCTACAGCCAGCTGCGGAAAAACCCCAAGAACTACGATATCATTTCGCCCGAGCTTATCGCTGCGCAGAAAGCCATTGCGGCTGGGATGCCCCTTGAGAAGGGCTCGGTGATAGGGTATGTCATCACCAAAACCGGCAAGAGCATTTCGGACAAGGCGCAGGTGGTGGAGCTTGCGAAGGACTATGACCCGAATTACTACATCGACAACCAGGTGCTCCCTTCCGTCCTAAAAATCCTCAAGGAGCTTGGGTATTCGGAGGATGACCTGAAGTTCAAGGGCGAGCAGAAGGGGCTCTCCTCGTTCTTTTAGGGATGCGCGGAGCTCCAGGGAATGGTTTGCATCAGAATGTTTGTGTGATATTATGGACTCCAAGCTATTTTTCGGAGTTGCCCTGCTTGTTGCGCTGCTTTTTGCCGCTTATATCGTATTGAGTGCGGAAGAGAGGGACCCCCTCCCGTATTTTGCATATGGGGCCAATCTCGACCCCCCCACGCTTAAGGCAAGGACCGGGGGGTTTGTTGGGGTGCAGCCTGCCAAAGCGGTAGGCTACCGCCTGGTGTTCCAAACCAACAGCTTCAGCGCTTTTGGCGTGGCTTCCTTGGAGCCAAGCGCTGGCGGGCAAGTGGCTGGAGCGCTTTACCGCTTGTCAAATGAACAGGCGTCTGCGCTTGATAGGGAAGAGGGGGTGCCGAATTTCTACAGGAAGCAGGAGGTAAAAGTGCTGCTTTCGGATGGGAGCTTTGCAAGGGCGTTCACCTATGTCCTTGCAGGGGAGGCGGTTCCTCGCGCGCCTTCAAGGCCGTATGTGCTTGCTGCCTCCAAGGGATTGGCAGCTTTTGGCTACTCCCAGAAAGAACAGGATGAGCTTGCGCAAGCTGCAAAGTGACAGGGAAAGATTGCCGGTTGGATTAGACACTAATCAGGTAGGAGAGCAGGTCCCCGAAGAGAACCGAGATGAGCAGCCCGAGGAAAAGGTAGGGAAGGAAAAATGGCATGCCGGTATAGACCGGCACTGAGTTTACCTTTGCGGTTTTGAGCGCTGAAATTGACCTTGCGTCAAGGACTGCCGAGAGCTTGAGCTTCTTGATGAGGGAGCGGTCCATTTTCTCAAGCGCAAGCACGTCTTCCTCCTGCAGCTTCCCCACCTTCACTTCTTGCGCCATGCTGTCCTTTATCTGGGTTTTGAAAACTGAGAAGAAAACCATGGCGAGTGTCAGGAAGGAGACTGCTGCGAAATAGAATGGGGGGAGGAAGATGGGCATGGAGGACGCCACGTAGATGAAGATGCACACGAAAGATAGGAGCACGGCTGCGCCCAGCAGGTCATTGCGCGCGAAATGCACCTTCCCCTGCGAAAGCTGTCTTGAGATGTAGGGCAGGAAGCGCGCGAGCATGTGCAGGATGAAAAGAACGCCAGTTGGAACCAGCACCGAGAGCAAAAACGGGTAGGGAGTGGTGTTTTCCCACCCCAAAAGGCTGCGGGGCAGGTAGGGAAGCAAGATTGCGATGGAAGCCATCAGATAGGAGTCCGCGCCTCCAATCTGCCCCAGCTTGTAAAGTGGGTAAGTGAAAACGAAAACCACGATGCCAAATGCCATTGCCTGCACGAATATTGATGGATCGAAGAAAATGATGTTGGCAAGCACCGATGCCGCCACCGAACCGTACACCAGCCAGTTGGGCACCCATTTGTTGTTCCTAAAGTCATAGTAGGCCGCTGCCGCACAGAAAGCCAGCGCAACTGCAATCCTTGCCTCAAGGCCAGGAATGGAAACGGACGGGACAATGATGGAGTCTAGCATGCAAACACCTGCGGAGGGGAGATTATTAACGCTGACGGCGGGGAGGGGCGCTTCAGCGCGCCACTGTGTCTAGAAATCCGTCGTGTATGGCAACCACGTCCAACTCTTCACATAGCGCCTTGCAGCCAAGAAGCGATGCCAAGCTTGGCTTTGTCCGCCCAGAGTCCGAGCTTATCAGCTCCTTTATGTAGGTGCCTGCCTCCGCAAGTATGCGGATGGTAAGCTTCCCCCTGTTTTCTTCTGCGGTGAGGGAGAAAATTTTCCTTTTACGCACCAGGTCAGCCCTTCTGGCAAGCACACGAGTGGGGGTTTGCTGCAGAAGGGTTTTTCCGGAAAGGGATTGGCATGCAAGCGCATCCTCTTTTGAAAGCGGCCGGTCTGCAGACACGGTTGCAACGTATTCTTTGTTGAAGTGCGAGTTGCAGACCGCATCCAGGAAGGGCTTGCAGACTATCTCAAGGCGGATTGCCGAAACGTTTGGGTTGTAGTAAAGGGCGCCTTCAAGCTTGGCAAGGTCGCAAGCACGCTTTTTGGGCTTGGAAAGCTCCATCACAAAAGGCCTGCCATTGCCAAGCATCAACACGTTTACGTCTTCGCGGCCGCTTGCGTGCAAGGTGGCTGCCTTGGCGCAAAAAGCCGTGCATAACTCCTTGCCCAGTTCCTCCTCGATTGAGGGATAATTCTGCCCGCTGCCTTTGCAGGAGGCGCAGCCGCGCCCATTGCATTCCGAGCAGTGCCAGCGGCTCTGGCAATGGAGGCGGGACTTCTTTATGTAGTGCCCGAAAACATAGAGCGCGGCAGGAGAGGCGGCGGCAATGAGGTTGCCGAAGTGGATGGACAGCTGCGCCTCACCGAACCGCTGGTCGTTTTTCTTCCCTGTTTTTTCCGAGATGATCGTGGATAAGATGGAATTGACGTGGTTTTTCATGGAGGGGTACAGCCCTGGCTGGAAACTGTCGGCTGCCAAGTCTTCGCGCACCAGGGTGGCTTTTGGAAAGGAGGTGGAGATGGAAAAGGTGGACCATTCGAATTCCTGGGATTGCTCAATGGCGGCGGATGCCAATTTTTCAAGTTGGGAAAGAGAGCCTTGGCAAATGAAACACGATTGCGGCTGGTTAGATTGGGAAAGCGATTTCGAGCTTGGGAAGCGCGCAAGGCAAAGGGCGCAAAGGGGGGTTTTTTGGGGAAGTGCCTTTTTGGGGAGGCTGTTGGCAGGCACTGGTTTGGAGGGAGGAGGAATTTTTGGCATTTGAGAAACCTTTGGTTAGCTGCGCAATTTCAAGGGTAAACCCTGTTTATGGTGCGCGGGAAGGGGATGGTGTCGCGTATGTGGTCCAAGTTAAGCATCCACTTCACCAGCCGCTCTATCCCCAAGCCAAAGCCTGAGTGCGGGAAGGGGCCGAACCGTCGAAGGTCGATGTACCACTGGTAGTCTTTTGGATCAAGCTTGTTTTCCTTGAGCCTGCCCATAAGCTCTTCATGCTCCCAGATGCGCTCCGAGCCGCCGATTATTTCGCCGTGCCCTTGTGGGGCCAATACATCGGCTGCCAGTGCGGTGCCTGGGTTGTCCGGGTCCTCGCGCATGTAGAACGCCTTGAGCTTTAAGGGGAAGTTGGTGATGAATATGGGTTTTTCCTCCTCCTTGGTGATGATGGCTTCCTCATCTGCCCCTATATCCTGGCCCTCTTTGAGGTTTGCCCCGCCCTTTATGGCAATCTCCACCGCGTCCTGGTAGGTAAGGCGCTTGAAGGGGCCTTTTATTTTCTTGAGGTCCTCGGGTTTTCTCCCCACCGCCTCAAGCAAGTCTGGGTGATTGGCTGCAAGCTTTTGGGCAACGAACACCAGCATCTGCTCCTGCAGCTCCATGTTCATCTTCTGGTTG
>CAYSQN010000006.1:0-14417 GCA_964433305.1 Microcaldota archaeon
CACGCCCTTCCACAATGACTATGGCATCGGCTTTCTCAATGCCTGGGCCGCAGGGAAGCTTCTCAGGACCGTACTCCTCGATTTCCGCCACTTTCACTTCCTGGCGCACCATTTCGGAGATTTCCTTGCTTTCCGGTATCTCGTTCATGAGAAGGGATTTGAGCAGGGATTTTGCCCTGTCCACCAGCACCTTGCGCTTGACATTCCTGGTGTCTTCCACCTTTTCAATGAGTATTTTCGCCTCGCACGGGCCCACACGGTCCACGGTTTCCAGGGCAGCTGCCAATATGCAGGTCTCCACCATGTCAAGGGAGGAGGGCAGCTTTATCTTGCCCATGCTGCGCCCGCCGCGCGGCTGCAAATCTACCTCAATTCTTCCAATTCGGCCGTTCTTCTGCAGGTCGCGGAGGTCAAGCTCGTCTCCAAGCAATCCTTCGGTCTGTCCGAACACCGCGCCT
The DNA here is from genome assembly GCA_964433305.1 of Microcaldota archaeon. GTDB lineage: Archaea > Micrarchaeota > Micrarchaeia > Anstonellales > Anstonellaceae > UBA10161. Next base: position 459 of record CAYSQN010000006.1, read on the forward strand.
ACAACGTCTGGCTTTTCCACCATGCCGTCTATCTCGACATTGGCGTAAACCAGGTATTTGACCGTGTCAATGTAAGTTTTTCCCATATTTTTCACCTTGTTTTTGTCTTCATTTTGCTGCTTTCACAGCCTTCTGTAGCTTGCCCAGCAGTTCATGCTGCGGGCAGTCTGCGGCAAGCGTCTTTCTTCGGCTTTTTGCACCAGCAAGCAGCCGGACGCTTACGCCCAGTAGGGATTCAAGTTCAGACAGGAGGAGGGCATTGGCCCGGCCAAGGACCGGCTGTGTGGGTATGCCCGCCGAAACTACCAAGGGAGACTCCGAAAGAATGGAGAGCGAAAAACTTCCCTTGCATGGCTTTGCGCGGACGTAAAACACCGTTCTGATGGCTCTTACCTTCCTGCAAAAGATTTGCGGCCCAGCCGGTTGCCCGGCTTCTAGCAGGTCTTGCCTGCCCCGCTCCCTAACAAGGAGAGCGGAAATGAGCGTGAAATCTTTGTCTTTGTGATACTTGAATGACTATTATGTGCGGTGCGCTGTTGACAGGCAGTTCACTGCGGATGCTCCCTCTGCCATCCACGCACAGCTAGTGCTTTATGCTTATTTGGGTATTTAAAGCTTGGCAATACGGCGTAGAACCCAAAAATGGGGAAAAGACAAAAAGCTTTAGACTTCCTTCCTTTTGAGGGGGTGCCCATGCAGGTTGCAGCCCTTTGCCGAGCAGGTTTTGGCACCTGCCTTCCACTGCTCCTCGCTTGCCACCCCGTGGCATTGCCCTTCGCACACATAGACCACTTTCTTTGCCATCAAAACACCCTGTGCTAGGTGGGGAGGAAAAATAGAAAAAGGAGGGTACCCGCTTTTGGCTGCCATCAGGGGTTTGGCTGCAGGAAGATGGGCTTTGGAACTCCCACCATCCATCATTGCCAGGCGCGCTTCAGCTTCAGTTCTTCCAGCCGGCATAGGCGAGGGGAAGCACGCTTGCCGCTCCCAAAAGCGCGAAGAGGTTGGGCCCGACCACATCCATGGCGACAAACATGCCGATTAGCACGATGGCGTTGAGTGCCGCGCCGGCATAGTATGCTTCCTTGGCCTTGGGCCAAACGTAGCCAGTGTAGGCAAACCCTATTGCCGTGACGATAAGCCACACTGAAGCATAGTTGAAGATGGGCAGAAGCGGCAGAATTCCCACATACTGCAATGCATTGGCTGCCATTCCGGCTATGCAGACAATGGCCCATGCGTAGTGCACTTTCATGTTGAGCGGGGCCTTCGGAGTCCACTTGTGTTGGGCATAAAGCCCGATTGCCGTGAGGGGCACCCAAAGCGCGATTACCCCGAAAGGCTGCAGCACATCGAATACGCCCGGCACTAAAAGACCTAAGTAGCCTATGGCACAAATCACTGCCCACAAATAGTGCGATTTTGCAATTCCAGACATTTTTTCCATTCATTCACCTCGACTTAGTGTGGAAGGGTGGATTGCAACAATTATAAAGATTGCCAAGTCCGACTAAGCTGCTGTTTGGGGGCGGTTGCTCGCCCTTTTGGTGTGATTATGGCAAATGCCCTTCAATCCGCAATTTCATCCCTCAGGAAGGGAAAGTTCGTAGTCATCTACGACGCCAAGGGGCGCGAGAACGAGGCGGACATGGTCTGCCTTGCCGAAAAAATAACTCCCGCCATGGTTCGCGCCATGCGAAAGGACGCGGGGGGGCTGATTTGCGTCTCCATGCCTCCAGAGGCGGGAAAACGGCTGCACCTGCAGTTTGCGGTTGACATGCTAGCGCGCGCCAAGGGGCACCCGCTTTCGGCGATGGGCGCCAAGCGCATGAAATATGGAGATGTCCCCGCCTTCACCCTGTCCATTAACCACCTGTCCACTTTCACCGGAATTACCGATAGGAACCGGGCGAAAACCATCAAGGAATTTGCAAAACTTGTGAAGAGGAAGGGAGGGGTAAGGGAGTTCTCAGACAACTTCAGGGCGATTGGGCACGTATTTCTCCTTGTATCCCGCGGCTTGCAGCACAGGCGCGGGCACACCGAACTGTCGGTCGCGCTTGGAAAGATGGCTGGCGCCACCCCAGTGCTTGTGCTGTGCGAGATGCTTTCCGACAGCGGCAATGCGGCCACTCAAAAGGAGGCCGCTGCCTACGCGAAAAAGCACGGGTATCCGTTCATTGAGGGCAAGGAGATACTCGAAGTTGTGATTGGGCAGGGAAATTGATGCCTTTGCTTCTTTTTTACCATCAGCACTGAACAATTAGGGGTTTGTTGCCTATCTGCACCTTATCGTTGAGATATGGGCTGTTATAGGTGAAAGCCATTGGCAGCTCATATGCGCTATTGGGAGTGCACACGGAATATGGGTTGGTCCACGACACCCTGTCGACTACGATGATTCTCTTTTTTTGGCCTGGATTTATGATGAATGTTTGCCCTGGTGGGCCGGTTGGATATAGGCAGGATTCGTTGAACTGGCTCCCGGTGGAACGGATGCCGGTTATGTTGAGGGGCTCGATTCCATTGTTGAGTATGACCATGTTCCAGCTAAAAATATTTTCCCGAAGGAAGCCCATGCCCACTGCACACCCGAAATAACTCCCTCCGATCATTGAGCTTGGAGCCGCCTCCAGTATTTGAATCGGGCTTGCAACCCCAGTCCAGTATGCCTTTGACTGGGAGATGCGAGAGTCGTTTGCGGTTCCTGGGAAGAAGCCAAGCAATGCTATTGAAACCAGGGCTATGATGAGAACGACTGCTAGGAGGACAAGGTATTCTGTAGCGCCCTGCCCTGCCCTCAAATGGGCTATTGACTGCGCTACCCTCTTTTGGCTTGTGTGCCGCTTGGTGGATTTTGCCAAATGCGTTCCGGAATTCGGCTTGTTCTGGCGGGAATGCCTCGGAAAGTTATGTAAAGCTCCCACGGTAAAAATTCCAAGAGAATTCTTTTAAACAACAAGCACATGAATAGTTTGGGAAGTGAAAGCATGACACAGGTCAAGATCCAGAAGGCTGCGCCTTCTGCCTCCTCAACTGCTTCGCAGTTGCGGATCGGCATAGTCGACACCATGTTCGCGCGGGTGGACATGGCTTCCTTCGCAGTTGACGAGCTGCGGCGCAAATTCCCGCAGGTGAAGCTGGCTCGCTACACCGTGCCTGGCATCAAGGACCTGGCAATTGGCTGCGTGCTTTTGGACAAGAAGGAGAAGTGCGACATTTACCTTGCTCTTGGCATGGTGGGCGGCGCGCCCATTGACTCCCAGTGCGCGCATGAAGCCTCGCTGGGCGTGCAGATGGCGAAAATGCGGCTGCAAAAGCACATATTGGAAGTGTTCGTGTTTGAAAAGGAGGGCAAGGACGAGAACGACTTGCATTCCATTTTCGAGGACAGGACGCGGAAGCACGCGGTGAACGCCGCGCTTCTGCTGCTTGCGCCTGAGAACCTTGCGAAAATGGCAGGGCAGGGAAAGCGGCAGGGAAGGCAGGATGCGGGGCCGATATTGAAGTGATGGGATTTGGGTGGCGCCGCAGGCCAGCTATCGAAGCGGTTGGCAGGATGGGTGGAGGATTTGTTGAAGAGAATTTGAAGAGGAATGGCATGGCAAGGAAAAAAATAAGGCTTGGAATTGCGGTTTCAAAGTTCAATTCAGAGATAACCATGCCCATGCTGCGCGAGGCAATCGCGCATGCGAAGAGGAAGGGCGCGGAAGTGAAGGCGATTGTGGAGGTGCCAGGCGCGTATGAAACGCCGCTGGCCGCGCAAAAGCTCCTCTTGCGGGCAGACATAGATGCGGCAGTTGCGCTAGGCACGGTGATAAGGGGGGAAACCAAGCATGATGAGGCAATCACCTATGCGGTGTGCAAGTACCTTCTAAAGCTCCAGCTAAAGCATGGGAAGCCAGTCGGGCTTGGCATTACCGGCCCGGGAATAACCTGGAAGCAGGCAAAGGCCAGGGCAAAGGAGTATGCGCAGCGGGCGGTGGAAGCCGCCATTTGGATGTGCAAATTATGAAAGCTGCATCAGACATTGCCAGCAGGCAATGGATGAGTGAGCTGAAGTAAGGCAGGTTCTTTTTATGGGCCAAGACGAGAAATTTATGATGCTTGCCCTTTCCCTTGCGCAGAAAGGGAAGGGGAGAGTGTCGCCAAACCCCCTTGTTGGAGCAGTGCTTGTTAAGGGAGGGAAAGTAATTGGCAGAGGATGGCACCAGAAGTTTGGCGGGCCGCATGCAGAGGTGAATGCGCTTCGAGGCAAGGACGCGAGAGGGGCAGCTCTATATGTTACCCTTGAGCCATGCTCGCATGTCGGGAATGGGAAGAAGACTCCCCCATGCGTGCCCCTTGTGATAAAATCAGGAGTGAAACGGGTGGTGATTGCCACCAAGGACCCCAACCCACAAGTACGCGGAGAGGGGGTGAGGAAACTGGGGGAGGCGGGGATAGAGGTTAAGGTTGGTGTTCTTGAGAAAGAAGCGCAAGAGCAGAATGAGGTTTTTTTCAAGTTCATGGAAACAGGAATGCCTTTTGTCTGCCTGAAGATGGCGATTTCTGCGGATGGAAAAATAGGAGTGCTTGGCAAGGGCAATGTCCGGATTAGCGGAAGGCAGTTTGATGAACACTCCCAGAGGCTGCGCAACAGATACGATGCCATATTGGTGGGAATAAACACCGTGCTTGCCGATGACCCGCGGCTCACCTGCAGGATGAGGGGGGGCAGAAACCCTGTGAGGATAGTGCTAGACAGTAAGCTGAGGCTGCCGCTGAGTGCGAAAGTGCTCCATAACGCAAGGCTGGAGAAAGTGATAATTGCCACCTCGCAGAAGTATGACAGGAAAAAGGCTGAGAAACTGCTCGGGCTTGGGGCGAAAATAATTGTCTGTGGAAAAAATGAGGCGGAACTTGGGCAGCTTCTTGCCGCACTGCCATCAGTTGGAATAATTTCCGTTCTCATTGAGGGGGGGGCAGGCGTTGCAGAGGCTGCGCTGCACAAAGAACTGGTGGATTGTGTCATTGTTGCAAAGTCTGGGAAGAAACTTGGTGGCAAGAATGCTGTGCCTGCCCCCAAAAGGCTTCTTGCATTGCTGCCCAGAACGGGGGAAAGGATGGGCAAGGATATTGTATTTGAAGGAAGGCGTTCCTAGTCTTTTATTTTATACTCGAAATAGCCGTCCCAGGGGTTTTCCAGCTTCATCATCTGCGCAGTTGTAAGCTTCTCGAAATGTTTCCTGAAAGGGCGCATGGAGTTGCCGTGCGCGGAGATGGCGACATTCACCCTGTGCCTTTTCATGTAGGGGATTAGGTCTCGCAGGAATGCGTTCACCCGCTTTTCCACCACCTTGAGGCTTTCCCCGCCCGGGGGAGGGTAGTCGTAGCCCCTCCGTATCTTGCGGAGCTCCTGCGCGCTGTGCGTGCGCTCGTAAACGCGGTGGGACATGCCCTGCAATTTCCCATAGGAGCGCTCGGCCATCCGGTCATCGATGAAAACTTTCCTGCATTCGGGGTGGAAGGCAAGCACCGCGCGCAAGGTGTCCCTTGAGCGGGAAAGCGAGGTGCAAAAGGCGATGTCGAATTTCTTTGCCCGAAGCTGCCGCGCCACTTCCCTTGCCTGCTTTTTCCCAAATGTGGTGAGCTTGCTGTCTTTCCAGCCGGTGAACCGCTTGTCGCGGTTGAAGTAGGTCTGCGCGTGGCGGAAGAGGAAAATAGTGGGCTGCTTGCGGCTGCCCTCAATTGCGGTTGTCTTCCATGTCCCTGAGAAGTCCATCTCCGATTTTTTCATAGCTTGCAGTTGCGCAACAAGCAATAAAAGAGTTGGCTGACGCCCTTGCGCGCTTGTGGGTTTTTGCGCATTCGATTGCAACAAAGCAATAAAACACTTGGGCGGCCGATTAGGGCATGGCAGAAACAATTTTCATTGTGAGGCACGGGGAGGCCGAATCCAACCGGGACAAGTACTTCGCGGGCTGGCGCGACACCAGGCTCACCAAGCTTGGCATGGACCAGTCAGCGCTGCTTAGCAGGAGGCTGGTGCATGAAAGGGTTGGCAAGGCTTTTTGCTCGGACTCCCTTCGAGCGCGCCAGACGCTGGAAAATATAGGGTTGCCCTGCCCGGTCGCCTATAGCGAGGCGCTGCGTGAAACCAACTATGGAAAGATGGAAGGGGTGGTCTGGGGAGAGGATGAGGACAAGTACGACAGGTACCACCTCGACCCATCAGCCAGGGGGGAAGGCGGGGAGAACGCCTTTGACGTGCAAAAGCGCGCGGTCGCATATTTTGAGGAGAATGTGCTTGATGCGCCCGAGGAAAAGGTGCTGGTGGTCTCCCACCACAACACCATAATCTGCGTTGCCTGCCACCTGCTTGGCCTGCCGCTTTCCAACTGGAGGAGGCTGAGGGTGGGCAACTGCGGGCTGTCCATTTTCACCAAGGAGGACGATATCTGGAGGCTTAAGCTTTGGAACTCGCTTTCGCACTATGGGCTTGAGAATTTCGGGCCCCTATTGAAAAAAGACAAGAAGCGCTAATTTGCGGGCTTGCGCCCGTTGCTACGCAAACGCGAAGTCCTTCACGGAATTGGGAAAGTTGGAGTTGCAACTGCTCGAGCCTGCTGTCCATCTTATGTCAAAAGGTGGCCTTGCTTTTTACGCTTTCGGGCAGAGTATGCCCGTTGTTGAGGATAATGGGCTTGTCCCCCGTGCTTATCAGGATGCTTCTGCCGGCTTCTGAAGTCAACACTATTTTTTTAATGGTCGTATGTCTGTGGAGAGTGCTGATTTGGTAGCTGAGAATTTTGTCGCCTGGAGGGAAGCCAGCCCAAAGAAGATTGGCAGTATATGCGCCGTTTTCTTGCTTGAAGAACATCCCTAGCACGCCTTCGGCGCCGCTCTGGTTAAATATGAGAAACCTCCCATTGCCAAGATGGGTGTTTGCTGGGCTGGATTGGATGAATTTTTCCCCATCTGGAGAGAATATGTTGCAGACCTGCGGGATGATACTGGCGTTTGTTTTCGCTGGACCCATGGAATTTGATAGGAAATCCTTCACATCGGCCTTCCACGTCTTTCCGTCTCCTGAAAAGAAGATCACTTCCCCTTCCCAAATAAACGCCTTGGGTGCGTCGAATAACTTCTTGTCAAAAAAAGGACCTTTGGCAGAATTTGTTAGCGGTATTTTTGAATGGCACCCGAGATTTTCAGAAATTTCTCGATAATTGATTATTCTCGTTTTAATTTCCACCTTTCCCAGTAAACCTTCAGAAATTTTTGAATGGTTGCCCGTTTTCATTTGCATTCTCGCCACTTCCCAGCCATTGGCTGCATATTAAATCATTCTTTGTCAGTTTCTATGACAACTTTATTTTAAGCCTTTGCATGGAGGGGATGCTAAATGATTGGTGGATGCTCGCGGGGGAAGGGATTGGGAATGCGTTCGGGGGCGAGATGGGTTGTGCATAGGAGACGGGGGGAGCGGAGTGGTGCGAGGGAAGCAAGGTACATTGGAGGAAGATGGCCATCGTTGGCGCAACCCGGGGGGAGGATTTGGACTGCGCCATTTGCGCGCAATTTCAGGGGAGGGAGAGAGGAGTTAGCTATATAAACCCTTGGCATTATACTAACGTCCGCGCATTTTGAAGCCGTCCGCTGGCGATATGCGGACGCATGAAGTTTACGATGCGGTTTTCCGCACACCGTTTGCTTGGCACAACCTCACGGGAAGTGCCCGCATGATGGAAACGCGATCCTTTCGCGTTTGACGCACGCTTCAGGGAACATTAGAAGGCAAAGCGATCGAGTGCTTTAACCGCTAAATTCCAAACATTAGTTTCTATGACTCCAGTTGATCCTGCTGGAGGATACTGCTATCAGAGTACGCCTAAGCCATGCAAATCTGCCCGCCGACTTCGGCGGACGGTGTACGGCTCAGTAACAAGTAGTCAATCTGCCCTTCGGACGGGTACACCCTCGGGAAACTGAGGCTAATGCCCGATGCTCCATCTATGCTGGAATGCTTGATGGGGAAAATGCGCGGCGAATCGGAGCCGTTGCGCCGAAGGATGAGACTGCTCCTGATTAGGTAGTTGGTGAGGTAACGGCTCACCAAGCCGATAATCAGTAGGGGCAATGGGAGTTGGCGCCCCGAGAAGGGCACTGAGACAAGGGCCCTAGTCCTACGGGATGCAGCAGGCGCGAAACCTCTACAATGCGCGAAAGCGTGATAGGGGAACTCTGAGTGGCAGCCGGCTTTTGCCGACTGTCTTTTGCCAACCTTAAAACGGTTGGAGAATAAGTTCTGGGTAAGACCAGTGCCAGCCGCCATGTGCATTGCACAATGCGCACGGTACGCGGTAATACTGGCAGAACGAGTGGTGTCCACGAATATTGGGTCTAAAGAGACCGTAGCTGGCCTGTTAAGTCCACTGTGAAATCTTGGGGCTCAACCTCAAGGCGTGCAGTGGATACTGGCAGGCTCGAGAGCGGGGGAGGTCAGGGGTACTTACGTGGTAAGAGTAAAATCTGTTGATCATGTAAGGACCACCAGTGGCGAAGGCGCCTGACCAAAACGCGTCTGACAGTGAGGGTCGAAGGCTAGGAGAACGAATCGGATTAGATACCCGAGTAGCCCTAGCAGTAAATCATGCAGACTGTGGTGTTACGGTGGCTTCGGGCCACCGTAGTGCTGTAGCGTAGGTGTTAAGTCTGCCACCTGGGGAGTACGGCCGCAAGGTTGAAACTTAAAGGAATTGGCGGGGGAGCACCACAAGGGGTGGATGCTGCGGTTCAATTGGATACAACGCCAGGAATATTACCGTGGGCGACGGCAGGATGAAGGCCAGACTAAAGATCTTGCCTAACGAGCCGAGAGGTGCTGCATGGCCATCGTCAGCTCGTGGTGCGATATCGCAGGTGCGCGTGCATCTGCAATCGTATCTGCGATGCACAAACTGTCTCGTTAAGTCGAGTAACGAGCGAGACCCTCATGCACAGTTGCCACTTTCCCCTCCGGGGGAGAGGCACCCTGTGCAGACTGCCCGTGTTAAATGGGAGGAAGGAGAGGGCGACGGTAGGTCAGTATGGCCTGAATCTCACGGGCTACACGTGGCATACAATGGGTGAGACAATTGGCTGCGACGCCGAAAGGCGAAGCTAATCCCACAAACTCATCCCAAGTTCGGATTGGGGGCTGAAACCCGCCCCCATGAAGCTGGAATCCCTAGTAATCGCTTGTCATCATCGAGCGGTGAATAAGTCCCCGCTCCTTGCACACACCGCCCGTCAAGTCACCCAAGCTAGTTTTTAGTGAGGCGGCGCTTCATTGGCGCTGTCGAACTAAGAATTGGTAAGGGGGGCTAAGTCGTAACAAGGTATCCGTAGGGGAACCTGCGGATAGATCACCTCCAATATAATCAATTGGAAACCGGTTTTCGGACCGGGAGTAAGAATTGATTGGAGTTTCCTTAGAAAAAGGTGTACAAGGATTTGCGGCAGTCGGTTCTTTGCCTCTGTTAAGCCCTGAAGCGTGCAATTTTATTTCCCTTAGCGGGAGCTAGAGGGAAAAATACGGCTGGAAGCCTCGCTAATCTGCTTCGAATGCTTCTGTGATTTGTTCCACGATGTCGTCAAGCTTTTGTGAGAATTTGCTCCCATTCTCGCTGTGCCATTTCAACTCTGCCACTTTCCCATAAAGTTCCCCCACCAGCCCTCTTACCTCCAGCATGGTGCCATCATTGATGAGATAAAGATCAACCTCGGTATTTGTAGCGATAAAATTCAGTAGGGTGGCAACGTCCGCAACTATCTTCAAATCAGCGTTTTGACGCTTGGAGTTTTGGTCTTTTAGCCGTTCCAAGGCACCTGGAAGCTTTGACAGGTTGGAGGGCCTGAACTTCCATTCGCGTCCGTTGAGCTCTTTGACTGCCCACTTTAGCCCCTTTTTCAGCTTATCAAGCCGTTCGGAGTCAAGCAAAATGCTTTTTGCGATGGCAGAAGCCTCTTCTTTTTTCCTGAATTTGCCGCCTGCTCCGCCTGTGTTTTCAGCATTGAATGAACTGCGCATAGTTGAAAGCATGTTCATTTGGCTCACCTTGAATTAAGGTGGATGAAAATGTATTTAAATGTATTGTACCGAACGTAGCCTCACATTTGCCGTTTGGCGAGTTTGTGAACGGATTTTAATGGCTTCGCCGCAGAAAGTGAAGCGGGTGGGAAAATGGTGAGCGCAGTAAGTGCGGAAGCAAAACAAAAGTACCTTATCAGTGTTGAGAAAAAAGTAGCGAAGGGAGTGGGGAAGGGAAAGAATTTTGCCCCTGTTTTGAAGCTTGCCAGGAATGAGATTTACATTGTTGAGTATTGGAAGGGCAGGACGCTGCTTGCGAATGGGAACGTTGGGGGCGCGAAAGAGCTTCTTGAAAGCCTGAAGATAGGGGTGCTCAACGTGATTGACAATTACCACGGCCAGGACAGGATATACGGGCTTATGGCAGGCGCGATTATGGCGCACATATGTGAAAATGAGGGAAAAAACGCTGCCCTTGCGTATTTGGATGAGGCAATTGTGGGGATAACCTCCGCGCCTGGGAGCGGATTTGCCAGCCACAACACCAACGCGATAATCGCGCTTCTCGAGGTTGCCTCCATATGTGGCATGAAACAGGAGGCGGGAGCGAAAGCGGACGAGGTGCTGGCAAACAGCCCTTTCAGCCATGGGATGGCGATGCAAAAGATAGGCTCCGCGGTTCCCAATGAGCTGCCAGCCTATTGACCTCTTCTTTTTATTCCCTTCTCCCCCCTATCCTGTCATGAAATTCACCATGTCCCCTGCGCGGGCCTATATTTTGGGCATGTGGAAGGGAAGAAGGACCAAGGAGGGTGTCGGCGTGGAGGGGCACCATGAGCTTTGCGAGGTGTTCCTGAAGGCTTGCCTTGATGAAAAGCTGGCGCAGCCTGGCAGGGTCAAGTTCCTTGAGGACGGGGCAATGGCAAAATGCTTTTTCTACAATTCTTCGGTGCGCGCCTGGCTGGACTCCGAAATGGAGAAGAGGGAGGAGAGATTGCGCTTCAAGAACGAATTTGCGGCTTCTTACTTTGCCGGCCTGTTTGACGCAAGAGGGGGGTTTGCAAGGAACGGAATACTTTTTCTCATTGGGGACAGAACAGATGAGATTGTGCTCTTGCGGCTTGGCTTCCGGGCAAAAACCGAGAAGGGGAAGATTGCGGTTTTATCAAAGGACTTCTATGCCTGGATAGCGCCTTACCTGAAAATTGAGATGATGAAGGCAAGGAAGTGAGGGCTGGAAGGCGCTTACTTCACCACTACTACCGAGCTTTTCTTGCCAACCAGAAGGAAGATTTCATTTTTCTCAACTAAGAAGTCCACATCCACCTTCTTGAGCGAGAGCTTGTCAGCTGCGCTTATGCCAGCCCCGCGCTCCTTTGGAACAAGAACCGCAAGTTCCTTTTTTCCGTCGAAGAGCGAAATTCGCAGGTAGGGCTGCTTTCTGGAGCCATAGGGGACTTCGCTTATGGAGGAGATTGGCATTTCGGCAAATGAGAGGCCTTTCATGCCCGGCTTGAGGTTGTTGAAATTTGCGAAGCCCTCGTCCTTTGCCTTTGCGGCTGCCAGCTTGAATGCCACCTCCACCTCGCGCTTGAAGCTTGAGATGATGCGGTTTTGCTCGCGCTTGAGGTCGGATTTGCCCATCCCGGGAGTGGTGGCGAGCCTGTATGCCAGCTCGTAGAACTTCCCTTCCTGCTGAACCGCCATCTCTTCGGCAACTTTTTCCCCCTGCTCGGAAACCATGTGCGCGTCCTCTTCATCCACCTCGACCAGGTCGGATTTTGCAGGGATGGATTGGGGCTCCTCTTTTTGGCCGAATGGGAAGTTGGCCGCGTTCTCCTTGGGGATTTCCTCCTTGCTAGGAACTTCCTGTGTCAGCGGAATGGAAGATACCGTTGCGCCTATCTTGTCAAGCTCCTGCATGGGGTCCAGCTCCTGCTTGGAGAAGCCAAAGAGCTTCTGCAGCGAGGGGAAAAGCTTCCTCTTGGCGTTTTCGCGCCTCTTGGGCTCGTAGTGGGAGAAAAGCCGCTCAATGGTGGGGGCCATGCGCTGGCCCATGTTGGTGGATGCCGGAGTTGGCAACTCGCGCACTTCCTTGCGCTCGGCAAGGAGCTTCTCAAGGGAAACTATTGCTTCCGCGTCTTCCTTGAAGGAGCCAAGCGAGCGCTGCGCGGCTTCCTTAACCGACGGCTCCTTGTCGGAGGAGAGCTCGATTAGCGCAAAAATCGCCCGCGGGTCATCCAGCCTCCCCAAATCCTGCGCCACCTTGAGGCGCACCTTGGGGTCGGAGTCAAACGCCTTGGAAACCAGCTGGTCCACGCTGTCGGGCTTGTCCTCTGGAACTTCGGTGAGGCTCACCTGCCTTCCTTTGCCCTTGGTCTTGTCAGGCACCATAATGGCGGTTGGGGGGGCAAAAGATAAAAATGGTGAGTTGGAGGAAAAAGGGTGGAAATCTCCTCTATCGTGGGCTACCTTTTCGGGTTTGTCCGAGCGCCAGTCTGGGAAGCCTCGGTGTTCATCGCGGAGCCGGCAAACGCATTGCTTTTCAGCGCCCTTCTTGCCGTGGCGGCCTGCAGCGTTTTTGGGGAAAAAAAGCTGCTGCCATTCATCGCCACATGCGTGGTGGCAGGCATGCTCCTTGGGATGGCGCTAAAGCCCATTATCGCCCAGCCGCGCCCCTGCGAGCTGTCCCCATCCAAGATACCGTGCCCCCTTGACTTTTCATTGCCCTCGCTGCATGCGCTGGCAGCCTTTTGCCTTGCCCTCTCCGCGCTTGGCAACCGCTCGTTTTGGATTTTCCTGCCCTTCGCGCTTTTCGTGGCATTTTCCAGGGTGTATCTTGGGGTGCATACCGTGGCAGAAGTGGCCGCAGGCCTCTCGCTTGCTTTCCTTGCATGCGTGGCCGGGGAGATGCTGTGGATTAGGATGGGCTGGAAGCTGCCGGTGCAGGTGCATTTGACAAAACATTCTTCGAGGCTGGAAAAATGAGCGAGGATGAGCGGCAGGCATTCCACGTCTTCTTGGGATTTGCCAGCATGGGCCTTGTCTATTTGCTCGGTGTGCAGCTTGCGGCATATGTGGTGGGGGTCATCCTGGTTTGCGGCCTGGCCCTTGCGCAGCTGAAGCTTTCAGGCCATCCATTGGGGGCGGTTGACAGGCTGATTGAGCGCTTCGAGCGGCCGCACTCCACCGTGGGCTACGGTGCGATGGCCATTGCCGCAGGCACGCTTTGCATACTCACCTTCCTGCATTCCCCAGCCCAAATCTATGCCTCCCTTTGCATGCTTGGGCTGGGGGACGCAGCCAGCACCTACTTCGGAAGAAGGGGAACCCGAAAGCTTCCTTATAACAGGAGGAAAACGGTGGAGGGAAGCATTGCGTTCCTTGTTTTTTCCCTGCCGGCGGTTTATTTCGTCGGCTGGATTGGAATAGTTGTCGCCGCGCTTGCCGCATTTGCAGAGGGAGTGGAGACCAAGATAGATGACAACTTGCTTGTTCCCCTTGTCTGCGTGCTTGCCTTCAGGCTGCTTTTGGGATAGGCTGAGGGAAGCTTGCGGAGTGGAAATGAGAACTAGGGGAAATTTATTTTGTTGAGAAGGGCCTGCCCTTCCTCTGGAGAAATTGACATGGAGCTTTCAGCCCCTGCAAGCGTGCGAAGGGTCAGCTTGAATGTTTCCCTTATGCGGATGAGGCGCTTGTGCTCTTTTGTTTTTTCATCATTGCTTAGATTTTCATATTTTTGCCTGAGCGCCACATAGTCGGAAGCTGATGTTGAATCGGTCGGAACATTCGGAATCTTGCCGGAAAGCACTTGTATTTTCTTTTCAAACGCCCCATCTATGGCCTTGAGGCGCGGGAACAGTTCCTTGATTTTTGGAACGGCTCCTATCCGTATGCCTTCATTG
>CAYSQN010000007.1:0-13830 GCA_964433305.1 Microcaldota archaeon
CAAGTATGTCATAATAGAGGACATCCCCTGCCGCATAGTGAACATCGACTCGAGCAAGCCGGGGAAGCACGGGGCTGCAAAAATGCGGGTCACCGGCATCGGCATTTTCGACGGGCAGAAAAAGCAGCTGCTCGTCCCATCGGATGCGGATGTGGAAGTTCCCATCATCGACAGGCAAACAGCGCAGGTGGTGGCGGTGAACGGCAACACCGTCCAGCTGATGGACACCACCACCTATGAGGTCTTCGAGCTTACCATCCCCGAGGAGCTGGTGAAGGACGCGGCGGCTGGCAAGGAAGCCGACATCATGTGCGCGCTTGACAAGAAGACTATAACGAGGATACACTAGGCAAAGTGCAGCGAATGATTGAAAGGAAGGGCAGTGATTTTATGGAACTGAACATTACAGAAAGAAAGGACAACGCATCGCTTTCAAGGACCGAAGTGCAAGCCACCATCTCCTTTGAGAAGGCGATGCCCCCCAGGAAGGAAATCCGAGAGGCGCTTTGCAGTGCGCTTGGGTCCGACCCATCCTGCGTGGTGGTCATCTCCGCGATGGGCAGCTTCGGCACCAAGCAGGCCGAAGTGAGGGCCAATGTTTACAAGACCGCGCAGGCGGCAGCGATTGAAGGCAAGCACCTGCGCGTGCGGGATGCATTGATAGCGAAGGAAGATAAAAAGAAGGCAGCAAAGAAGGCTCCGGCAAAGAAGTGATTGAATGGCAGATGCAAAACCAGAAGCAAAACCCTCCGCAAAAAAGGCGAAGAAAATCAAGCCTTATGTGCACACCAAGGCATGCCCCAAGTGCGGCTCAGGGGTGCGCCTGGCCGAGCATGCTAACCGAAGAAGCTGCGGCAAGTGCGGCTACTTCGAGAAAAAGTAGGGTTAGCGTGAATGCCCCCAGGACAGCGGCACTGCTTCTCCTCGTTGCCTCAGCGCTCCTCATTTTTCCGATAAGCAAGCCCTCTTCTTCCGTGTTTTACATTTCCTGCGCCTTCCTTCTCCTCTCAATCGCTATTGCAAAATGGGAAAAGAAGAGGCGCTTCGTTGAGGCTCTTGACTATCTTGGCATTCTTCCCGACATGGGAAAACTGCCCCGCCACCTCGCCTATTCGATTGCCGCGCTTGCCTGCGCCTCTGCTGTGACATTTGCCATCTCATACGCGCTTCTGCAATTCGGCTTGCTTGACACCAAAAGTGTGCAGGACAAAGTAATGTCCCTGCCTGCCCTTTCCCTTCTCATGGCAATCGCGCTCTCTCCGGTTGGCGAAGAGACTTTCTTCCGAGGCTTTCTTTTCAGGAAGCTCTCCGAGTGGTTTTCAAGCATAATAATAAACGCAAAAAAGAACGGCAATCCATTCTCAAAAAAGCCATCCAAGCCCAGCCTATTCCCCCCCAAGCAGGATATTTCCAGCTCCCCGCACCCCTTATCCAGCTTCCAGCACCTCCCATTAATCTGCTCAGCCCTCCTGTCCTCCCTTCTTTTTGCCATGATGCACCTAAGCTACGGTTCGTTTGCAGAAATTGCGGTCACTTTTTGCGTGGGGCTGGTTTTCTGCGCAGCCACCTACCAGAGCAAGTCCACCATCCCCGCCATCCTTGCCCATTGCGCCTACAATGCCATCTCGCTTTCGATGTACTTTTGCGCAAGCGGCGCCTGCGGCTTTTAATCCTTGCCACGAAAAAATTCACTCATGGCGCTTTGCCTTGGCATCGAATCAACCGCCCATACCATCGGGGTTGGAATAGCTGAGTTTTCAGGCAGAGGGCAGGGGGGAAAAATGCGCATCCTTGCCAATGCCCGCCGCCTCTACAAGCCCCCGCAGGGCCAAGGCATCATCCCGCGCGTGGCTGCCGACCATCATGCGGAGTTCCTCCCCCAAATGCTGCGGGAAGCGCTTGGCACAAGCGGCATCAAGCTCGGTGAAATCGACCTGTTCGCCTTCTCGCGCGGGCCTGGCATTGGACAGTGCCTCCGCGTTTCCTGTTCTGCGGCAAAATTCCTCTCTTCAAAGCACGGCAAGCCCATCCTTGGGATAAACCACTGCCACTCCCACCTCGAAGTTTCGCGCGGGACTCTCGGGATGAATGACCCGCTTTACGTTTATGTGAGCGGAGCCAACACGCAGCTGATAACTGAAAATCGAAAATCCAAAAATGGCCAGCAGCGTTTCCTAGTCCTGGGGGAAACCCTTGACATGGGGCTTGGCAACCTCTTCGATGTTTTCGCGCGCGAGGCGCGCTTCGCCTACCCCCACGGCTCAGAGGTCGCAAAGCTTGCGCAGCAGGGCAGTTACTTCCCCCTTCCCTACACCGTGAAGGGCATGAATTTCGCATTTGCCGGCCTTCTAACCTCGGCAGTGCGCGAGGTTGGGAAGAGGAAGACAGAGGACATCTGCCACTCGCTTATGGAGACAGCTTTTGCTGAAATCTGCGAAGCCTCCGAGCGCGCGCTTTGCCTCACCGGGAAAAAAGAGGTAACGGTATGCGGCGGGGTGGCGCAAAATCCGCGCTTCTGCTCCATGCTCTCCCAAATGTGCGACGGGCAGGGCGCGCGCTTCGGCGTGGTCGAGCCAGCCCTCAACGCGGACAACGGGGCAATGATAGCCTACACCGCGCTTTCGGAATGGTCGCGCGGCAAGCGGGAGAAGATGGAAGAGCTCAAGCCAAACGGCTACTGGCGGATTGACGAGGTATTCTGACAACAACGCAAGAACCAGTCTAAAGCAGCGAAATCCTCTTGCCCTTTTTCTGCAGCACCACGTCCTCTTCCTTGGCTATGCTGCCCACCACCGACGCGCCCATGCCGTGCCTCTCTGCAATCGCAATCACTTTCGAAGCCTCGCTCTTGGGCACCACCACGCACATTCCCACTCCGGCGTTGAAGGTGCGGTAAAACTCGTAGTCGCTTTCCAACTGTTTTTCCAGCTCAGCCATCACGCCTGTTGTCTTTGGCATCGCGTCAAGCAGGAATCCGACCTTGGCATAGGCTCCAATCCTCATTAGCTTGGAGTAGCCTCCGCCAGTGATGTGCGCAAGCCCGTGCACCTCGCAGTGCGCAAGCATTTCCAATACCGGCTTTACGTATATCCTAGTGGGCTCAAGCATCTGCTTGCCCCATTTCTTCCCGTCAAGCACCCTGCGCGCAAGCGTGTAGCCGTTGGAATGCAGCCCGGAGCTTTCCAGCCCCACAATGGCATCCCCATCCTTCATCTTCTCCCCGGTAATCACTTCCCCCCCCACCACTCCCAGGCAGGTTGCCGCAAGGTCCAAGGGGCGTTTGCCTCCCTTTATCATGTCTGGCAGTATGGCGGTCTCGCCCCCGACTATGGCGCATCCCGATTGCCTTGCCCCCTCGATGAGCCCCTTCATGACTTCGGAAACAAGCTCATGGTCTTCATTGGCAAGCGCCAGGTAATCCACCAGCACCAAAGGCGTTGCCCCAACGCAAATTATGTCATTGACATTCATTGCCACTGCATCAATGCCAACGGTGTCAAACTTCCCAAGCGAGCCTGCCACAAGAAGCTTGCTTCCCACCCCGTCGCAGTGGATGGCGAGCGTCTGCCCTCCAGATTTGAAAAGCCCAGCATAATGCCCCTTTATGGGCAGCACAAAACCAGGGGCTGTGGAAAATATCGCCTCATTGATGGCTGCGTGCATGGACTTGACTTTCTTCACATCCACCCCGGCTGACGAGTAGCTTTCCATAAGGCACTTTTGCCTCTCCTTACTATAAATCTTCCCTCCTGCCCAAAACGCGCCATCGCGAAAGGCTTCGCCAGGCACGGCTAAAAAAAGCTTTTTAAGGATTCCACTCGAACGCACTTCGGGGTGTTATAATGGATTTCGGACCGCTGGCATTCGGGCTCGCAATAGCCCTTCTCAAGCTGATAGTCGGGCTCGCACTGGCAATGGGCTCGGTTTACCTTGGCTTGAAGATGTTTGACAAGTTCACAGACGGCGCTGACGAGATGGCAGAGCTCAAGAAAGGGAACATGGCAGTCGCCATCCTTCTTGGCGCAATCATACTCTCAATCGCAAACGTGGTGGAGGGCGGAGTGTCCAGCCTCACCAACAGCATGGTGCCGGGACTTACCCCTCTTGAGCTTTTAGCCGCGCTTTTTATCGGAGTGGTGAACCTTCTGCTTAGCGTAGTGCTTTCCATCTTCTCAATCTACATCGCCATCAACATCCTTGACCGGATAACCGTGGACATCGACGAGTTCAAGGAGCTCCGGCGCGGCAACACCGCGGTGGCGATAGTGATGGCCGCAGTGCTCTTTTCCGTCTCCTTTGTCATCAAGGGAGCGGTAGCGGGCATGGCAGCCGCAATATCCCCGCAAAGCGTGGCAATGGCGCTTGGCGGATACTGATTTTTTTTAAAAAGACGGAGCCGTGCAGGCGCACGGCTCCCAATTGTTTTTTCTATTCCCGCCTTTCCATCCCAATCAGGCTATTTTTCCAGCTTTATCCTCAGGTTCTTTACCATGTCTGCAGCCATTTTGGAAATTCCATACTCATGCTTCCAGCCCCAATCCCTGCGCGCAGGCGAGTCATCAATCGACTGTGGCCAGCTGTCTGCGATGCCTTGCCTTGCATCCGGCTTGTAATTGCACACAAAGCCAGGGACTATGCTGGCAACCTCGTCTGCAAGCTCTCCTGCCGAAAAGCTTTCGGCAGCCAAATTGTAGCTGGTCCTGACTGTGAGCTTGCGCGCGGGCGCATCCATCAGCTCAATGGTGCCGCGAATGGCATCCGGCATATACATCATGGGCAGGGTGGTTTTTTTGGAAACAAAGCACTCGTACCTTCCCTTAAGCAGCGCCTCGTAGAAAATGGCGACCGCATAATCGGTGGTCCCTCCGCCCGGAGGCGTCTTCCAGGAAACCAGGCCGGGGTAGCGCACCGACCGGATGTCAAGCCCGTACTTTGTGAAATAGTACTGGCAAAGCAGCTCGCCTGCCACTTTGGTCACCCCATACATGGTGGAAGGCTCAAGCACCGTCCGCTGGGGGGTGTTCCTTCGTGGGGTGGTGGGGCCAAATGCCGCAATGGAGGAGGGCCAGAAAACCCGTTTCACCCCCGTCTCCCTGCAGGCATCCAGGGTATTTTTCAGCCCCCTCAGATTGACTTCAAAGGCGGCATCTGGGCTTTTCTCTCCGGTTGCCGAAAGAAGGGAGGCAAGCTGGTAAACAGTATCCACGCTGTGCTTTTCCATCACTCTTTTCTGCGCCTCCAAATCAAGCACGTTGAACTGCTCGCAAGGCCCGCCATCCTTTATATAATCCGGGAATTCCTCCCGGACATCTGACACGACCACGCTGTCGCCGCCGTATTTCTTGCGCAGCGCAACTGAGAGCTCGGAGCCAATCTGCCCGATGCCGCCCACAATCAATACCTTTGCCATCATATCGCCCCATCATTTTTCCCATAACAGCGTTATAAATTCTGCCTCCAGAAATCCGTCATTGGGCGGGTGGGGGCGTGGAAAACTTTTTGCTGGTTGGAAGCGGGGCAAGGGAACATGCCATCGCGGAATGCCTCTGCCGCAACCCAAACGTGAAGCTATTCACCTATCTCTCCTCGAAAAATCCGGGCATTTCCTCAATCTCCTCAAAGTCCGGCGGAGAGTTCGAAATAGGCGATATCTGCTCCCCTGAAAAAGTGGCTGAATTTGCCAAGAGGCACCAAATCGACCTCGCATTTCCCTCTCCGGATGCCGTGCTTGCGGCAGGGGTGAGCGACGCGCTTATTTCTTCAGGCATTCCCTGCGCAGCACCAACAAAAGAGGCTTCGCGCCTGGAGTGGGACAAATCCTACGCAAGGGAGCTGCTGCGCGATTTTCGGATAGAAGGCTCGCCAAAATTCGGGATATTTGACAACCCACAAGAAGCATCCTCGTTCATCGATTCCCTTGATGGCAATGTGGCTGTGAAGCCATCTGGCCTCACAGGGGGCAAGGGGGTGAAGGTGGCAGGCTACCAGCTCAAGGGCGGCAAGGAGGCAAAAGATTATGCAAAAGAGCTTCTTGGAAAGAAATATGGGGGGGTTTCCACGATAGTGGTTGAGGAAAAACTCGAAGGCGAGGAGTTTTCCCTCCAGGCTTTTTCAGATGGCAATTGCCTGCATGCCATGCCACTTGTTCAGGACCACAAGCGGGCGCTTGAGGGCGACGTCGGGCCAAACACAGGCGGCATGGGCTCCTACTCGGACGCCAACCATCTTCTTCCATTCCTGGCATCCTCACATCTCAATTCCGCGCTTGCCATAATGCAAAAAACCATAAGGGCATTCAAAAAGAAAACCGGCAAGCCCTACATTGGCATTCTTTACGGCGGCTTCATGGCAACTGCGGGAGGCGTGAAGCTCATAGAATACAACTGCCGCTTTGGAGACCCGGAAGCAATGAACGTGCTGTCCATCATGCGCTCCGACTTGTATGGAACCCTCTGGCAGATGGCCGAGGGGAAGCCCGCCACCGCCCCCAAGTTCGAAAAAAAAGCAACGGTGTGCAAGTACATCGTTCCAGAAGGCTACCCGGGCAAGTCCGTGCCAGACCAGCCCATTTCAATCGACTACTCAAATCTCTCCTCCCTCAAAGCCAACCTTTTCTATTCCTCAGTCTATGAAAAGGATGGCGCCATTTTCACGCAATCCTCCCGCTCCATCGGGCTGGTGGGCGTTGCAAAAACAATAGGAGAAGCGGAAAAAATAGCGGAGTCCGCCTGCTCTGCCGTAACTGGAAAGGTCTGGCACAGGAGGGACATCGGCACCAAAGAGCTCTTGGAAAAGCGGGTGGCCCATATGCGCTCGCTTGGCGCCCTCTAGCTGCTCTTCCTTCCTTTCCTCCAATCCAAAACTATCGGAATGCTGCGCGAGCAGTTCGGGCAGCTGCTCCCATTCCCAAGGCGGTTCTCCACAAGTTCCATGCCCTGCCGCAGCACGACTTTTTCCTTGCACGAAGGGCAATAGGTATTTTCCCCCTCGTCCCCCGGGCGGTTTCCAGTATACACGTATCGCAGCCCCTCTTCAAGCGCGAGCTGCCTTGCTTTCTGCAAGGTTTCAACCGGAGTTGGCCTGATTGTCATTTTGTGCGCAGGATAATAGCCTGTGAAGTGGAGCGGAATCTCTGCGCCCACCCCCTTAAGCCACCTGCACAGCTCCCTGATTTCTTCCTCCGAGTCGTTCAGTGTCGGAATGAGCAAGGTGATGACCTCCAAGTGCATCCTGCGGTGCAGCAGCTTGATGCTTTTTAGCACAGGCTCAAGGAACGCATCCCCGCAGGTTTCCTTGTAGAACCTGTCGGTGAACGCCTTGAGGTCCACCCGCGCGGCATCCAGCCAATCCATCTTCCCTATCTCCTCAGGCGTCATGTAGCCGTTTGTCACAAACACATTGTAAAGCCCCTTTTTCCTGGCAAGCTTCGCAGTGTCGCGCGCATACTCGTAAAATATGGTCGGCTCGGTGTAAGTATAGGCAATGCCCTGCGCTCTTTTCCCAAGCGCCATCTCCACCATTTTTTCAGGCGGGATGTCTTGCCCCATGATTTTGGCAGGCTGGCTTATCTCCCAATTCTGGCAGTGCTCGCAGCGGAAGTTGCACCCTGGCGCGGCAAAGGAGAGCGCCTTGGAGCCTGGCATGAAATGGTAAAACGGCTTTTTCTCAATCGGGTCAAGCGCATATGCGGCGCATTTCCCCCAATTGAGGGTGTAAAGCTTCCCCCTTAGGTTTTTCCTGGCATGGCAAAAGCCAGTCTCCCCCATCCTGAGGTAGCACCTCTTCTGGCACAAAAAACAGGAGACCGCGCCTCCAGGCATTGCCCTCCAGAGTTCCGCTTCCCTCACGTTAATGGTTGGATGCAAAGCCGTTTATTGGCTTTCCCCCAATTCCAAGGCATGCAAAGGAAGGAAGGATTGGTGCACATACTCACCGGCGATGGCAACGGGAAGACCACCTCTGCGGTTGGGCTAGCAGTGCGCGCAGCTGGAAGGGGCCTTCGCGTGGCGTTCATCCAGTTCCTTAAGGGAGGGATGTCCGGCGAAATAGCCGCGCTTGGCAGGCTTGGCATCACGGTGATTAGTCGGACCAAGCACTGCCCCAACCAGCCACAGCACGAAAAAATGCTCCGCGAAAAGGGGTTCATCATCTTCTGCAAGGACTGCTTTGTCATCAACGCAGAAGACAAGAAGCTGGTTGCGGATGCATTCAGGCAAGCGCAGGAGTTTTCATCATCCGGCAGCTACGACCTGGTCATACTTGACGAAATTTTCTGGGCAATGCTGGAAAAATTGGTCTCAGAAGGGCAACTACTCCGGCTCATTGCAAACAAATCTCCCCACTGCGAGCTCATCCTCACCGGCAGGGGGGCTACAGCGGCGGTCGAGGAGGCTGCGGACTATGTCACTTTGGTGCAAAAGAAGAAGCACCCGTTTGACAAGGGCACTCTTTCGCGGGCGGGAATTGATTATTAAGCTTCATCATGAAAGCCTGTCTGCTTTGTGGGTGGGGTATTGTGTCTAGGGTGCCGAATCAAGTTTCAAAGATAGATGTCCTCTTCAAGCTCCAATCTTCTGAAAAATCAAATCCAACGCACCAGGCTCTGCTCAAAAAGGAACTTTTCCTGGATGGAGGGAACCTGCTGGAAGCGATAAAGGCAGCCTGCGATATCGAAACCAAGCCGGAGAAACTCGGGGAACGGATAGTTTCCGTTTGCGGCAACCAGTCAAGCTACTACCACTACTTCATTTACGATGAAAAAACCGGGAAGTACGCCGTCCCGGTGGTCGTCGAAGGCGGGCTGGAGAAATACCTCGACCTAAGGAACATCCTGCTTACCGATGCGCTGAAAGGCAAGCAGCTGATAATCACCATGGTGCATGTGGACAAGGATTTCCCCAACTCATATTTCGAACCTATAGTCGGCGCCTACGGCTCGTTTGGCCTGAAGGAAATCTCGTTTTCCGGCTATGACTGCAGCTTTTCCTCCCAGCCATCTGACCTAACCCTTCTGAAGCTCCCTTTCATGGAAGAGGCGCTTTTGGGCCGCCGCCTCAAGAACCTGAATTTTTTCGATGCGCACCGCTGCTTCATTTTCAGGCGCCTCGAAAACAGCCTCCAGATGGTTTCCAGCGCGTTTCCACAATACCCGACCCTCCTCCAAAATCAAAAACAGGCGAAATTCCGGGCGTGGGGCAACAGCCTCTTCGAAAAATACGAGCCTGCGATCGAAAATTATCCGCAAAAAAGCAACAACAATTCCCCACAGTTTTTCCAGTGGCAATTCCTGCCATCTTTCCAGCCAGAAGGCGTGGAAAACCTAGGTTTCAAACCTCCGACTCAGACTCCAAATGGCTTTGCGCTTGGCGAATTCCCGCCCCTGCCCAAAAAAACACCGGCAGTTGATGGATATGGCGCCGCTTACGGCATTCAAGGCGAAACAAAAAATGGCGTGTTGCCAATCCCCTCAACCATGGGGTCTTTGCTGGAATCAAACCAGAAAAGCAGTATGAAAAAAACCAACAGCCACCCCCATCCAACCCTTCAACAACCCGGCGTCTCCAACCTAAAACGCACATTGGTTCAAAAAACACCAAGCAAGCCAACACTGGATTCAATTGAAACTGCAAATATGGCGCCCATTAAGATTTCCTCACGTCCCACTGCACACAAGCCAACCAAAATTCCCACGCGCGATGCTAAAAAATCCCCAAAGCACCTCTCCCCTCAAACCGGCTCCCACAAAAAATACAAACCAACCGCATACATTTCCAATCCCGTTCCAATCCCGTTCTCCTCCCTAAAAAGCCTCAAGGCGGTCATCTTTGACCTTGATGGCGTGGTGGTCAACACCATGGAGCTGCACAGAAAAAGCTTCAACGTCCTTCTTGCACCACTTGGCATCCACATCCCAAAAAACATCTGGATGAAGCAGTACGGGGGCATGCATTCTGACAGGATAATGGCCTCGCTTTTCGAAAAGCACGGAATAAAAAAGGACATTGCACCCTGGGTGAAGCAGCGCACGGCGCTTTACCTAAAGTATCAGCAAGAAAACAGCATCCCAGCAATAGAGGGCTTTAAGGAGTTCCACCAATTCCTCTATGAGAACAAGGTAAAAGTCGCAGTAGCCTCCTCCGGGCATGCCTCTCACGTAAAGAGCGCGCTTGTCAAAGTAGGGCTGCCAAACATAAAGGTAGTCGCAATCGAGCACGTCCGCAAGGGAAGAGGCAAGCCGCACCCCGACCTTTTCTTGCTTGCAGCCAAAAGACTGAAGGCAAAAAAGGGCAGCGCAATAGTTTTCGAGGATGCTCCCGCAGGAATAGAGGCTGCAAGGCGCGCAAAACTGCCCTGCATAGCGCTTTCCACTTCTCTTCCTCCAAGAAAACTCGCAGGCAAAGCTGCATTGGTAGTGAAAAACTTCCGCTCAAAGCAACTTATGCGCCTTATCGCTTTGCTTCTTGCGAGGAGAGGTAAGCTTCGGCGGCCTCAAGCACGCGCCGCGCGTTTGAGTAGGTTATCCTTGCGGCGGCTTTCCTGAAAGGCAGCCACTCAAAGCCGATGTGCTCGTCTGACATTTTCACTTCTGACTGGCTTGTTTTGGCAATGAAGAAAGTCACTTCCTTAGGCATTTTCCTCCCCCTGAAAAGATAAGTGTATGCGATGGTGTGGCGGAATCCTGGCACAAATCCAATATCCGTAACTCCAGTTTCCTCCATAATTTCCCGTCTCGCAGTCTGCTCTTCACTCTCCCCCTTCTCCACATGCCCCTTGGGCAGGTCCCAATGTCCCTTGGAGTGGGCAAGCAGCAGGTAGAGCCTCTGCCCGGCGCCCTCCTCCATAAAAACAACTGCGCCGCACGATTTTTCCATGCCATCTCTCCCCTGCAAACCTTCTTAAACGTTTTTTGAGAATTAGGAGCGAGGCGATCATATGGAAGCTGTTCTCCAGCAAGCATCAGTAGCCAAGCCAACACCAAGGCAGGTGCACGACACCGTGATGTCCTTCGGGGTGTCCGACCTTGATGCCGGGCTGGTTGCAGACTGCCTTCATGTGGGCAAATCCACCAGCTGGATGAACAACGACCCGGTCTCCTCAGAAGCCCCGGACAAAATCGCTCTCTTCCTGCGGGAGCACGGCTACGGCTTTGAAATCACCATCACCCCTGTGAGAATGGGCAAGTACATCTGGGACGTAAAAAAACACGGAAGCAGGCAATAGGCTTTTTTACGGACAGTGCAGCGCACTGCACTTGGATGTCAAAAAGCATGGGAGTCGCCAGTAGCTTTTTGACAGACATTTCAGCCGCAGCTAATATGGGATAAAAAAGCATGGCAGCCGGCAATAAAGGGCTGCCAATCAAGCAAGCCGCAGCGCAACCCTATTTGCCTTTAGGGAAAGCCCTGTGGCTTTCCCCTCAACCTTCTCCTCAAATTCCTTGTCAAGTTTCTTTTCCTCGACAATGAAAGCAATTCCGTCGTAGCCTCCGGCACCAGGGCATCTTCCCGCCACCACGCCATCAAGCGACTCCCCGAATTCTATGAGCTTGCTGAGCAGCTGGGGCTCAATCAAATCGAATTTGCCTCCGGCTTTTCTAACCTTCTCCTGCAGCTTCCGATGGATTTCCCTTGCCCGATGGACATTTTCCCGAAGCCTTTCGTCCTTCCCATTCCCGAGGGCAAGAATGGCATCCCTCTCAAAGCCGTCCTGGGCATGAATCATCCGGGAGTACTCGCTCCCGTTCTTTTCCTTGTAGGCAATAACCGCCTTCAGGCTGCCCAATGTGCTGGTGCTCCCCCTTCCCAAATTGAAAAAACGGACCGAATACTTCGGATGCACTTGCGCCTCGGTGAGCCGCATTCCGTTCCATTGCGCCCCAAGGGTTGAAGAAAGCGCCTTGCCCAGTTTTTCGCTTCCCTCCGGGATGATTATGCAAGACGGGGCAAACCTCTCATAATACGCGCTTTTTCCAAGCCAAGCGCAGGCAATGTCATAGCCCGAGCCGATTTTTCCGGAGTAAAGTGCGTAAGCGTATTGGCAAAGCTTGTGGGCAACCTCGGAATTCACCTCCAGCCCCTCTGCCGCAAAAAGCGCCTTTACCACCGCAACCGTTGCTGCAGACGAGCTTCCCAGCCCGGATTTTTCTCCAGCTGTTCCAAACATTGGGCTGTTTTCCAGCTCCACCACATACCTTTGCTGCCGCCCTAAAGATGCAAGGTACTCCCTGGCAACAAAAAATGCACAGGTTGCCACGTTTTTCCTCCAACCCCTGGAAATCCGCGCTTTATCCCAAATTGCCTTGAAAATAACAGGTCCTCCCCGGCTTTCTTGGCTTTTGCGACCACTCCTTTTCCCTGATGGTCAAAAACCGCAAAAGAAAGCGAAGCTTTCCCCTGCTCCAAAACAGAAAAGCCTCCGAAAAAAAGTATTTTTCCTGGGGCATTTGCCAAGCTCACAGAAAGCACCTTCCCGTGATTGCACCCATCGGGAACATCATCCCATCACTTTCGGGCCAGCCCCAACTTTCGTAACCACTGTTTTCCCCTTGCCCAGCGTCTCTTCAAGAAGCTGCACTATCTCCTTCTCCTTGCCCTTAAGGGTGAAAATCACGGCATTGGGGCCGGCATCAAAAGTGTAAGCGGCCTCTTCCATCATCTGGATGGCGTCAATTATTTCCCAGCTCTTGTCATTGAGGTAATGGATGGGAGGGTAGGTCCTCTGGCAGATGGCATGGAAGCTGTTGGATGCCTTTTTGCAAATCTTGAAAAGCTCCGCCCAGTCCTTTTCCTTTGCCGCCAATAGCGAGTGTGGCAGCAGCATTTTCTCCTCAAACTCCGCCCAGCCGTAGTAATCATGCACCGTGCCGACCGACTGGCGCATGCCTGCGCGGCTCTTGGTCTTCTTCTCCCCTTCCTCCACCTTGCAGTAAATTATGGAAAGCTCGGAAAAGTGCTGCGGGGGCAAGAGGGTTTCGGCAAATGAGGCGTCGGAGGCCTCCTGGGGGCTTTTTGCCTTGTCAAAGCCCCGGTGCCACACCACCAGCCCGCCCTTTTCAGGCACGCTTCTTGTGGCCGAGCCTGAGCCCAATCGCGCAAGCACGCTAAGCCCCCTCTCATCAAGCTTTGGCATCTTGCCAAGTTTTTGCATGCATTGTGAAAAGCAGACCGCAAGTGCGGCAAAGCCCGCGGCAGAGGAGGCAAATCCCGCAGCGGTTGGGAAGTTGTTGGCGCTCTCTATGGAATAATGCAACTTTGCTGCCTCTGGATAGTGGGAAAAAATCCGGTTGAAAAATTCGTTCACATATTGCATTTCCTTGCCTTCAGGGGCGATTTTCTTCCCATTGAGGCTGAAATCCACTCCGTGCCCGCCCTCAATTTTCATGGAAGTCTGCGCATAGAGCCCCTCCACGGTAAAGGAGGCCGAGCTTTTGGTGGGCACCATCAGCTCCTCGTACTTTGGGTGCTTGCCCCAGTACTTGATGAACGCTATGTTGGTGGGCGCCCGCACGCTTGACGATGCCTCTTCTGGGGTGTTTTTCATAGGTGGATTGCCCCGCTTAGCTTTTTAATGAAAGATGATGCCACGCGCCCTTGGGTGCCAAGCCCTCCCCCGAATGCCAAGATTTCTCTCAGGTCATTTCTTGCCCTTGCCCACTTCCGGCTCCACAACGATCACATAGGAGCAAGGGCTGAGGCTGCCAACATCCATGTTCTTAGAAGTCCTGTTGATGAAATAAGCCGTGGTTTTCCCACCTTCCCAAAGCCCTATCATGAAAAGCACGTTTTCAATGTGCTTGAGGGCGCCCATGGCTCCAGCATCCTGCCCATCCTG
>CAYSQN010000008.1:0-9183 GCA_964433305.1 Microcaldota archaeon
TATGAAGCCAAGAAGATACTCAATGCCGGAAACCTCCTGGTGGACGGCAAAAAAATCAAGGAAGTCAAATGCGCGGTAGGGCTGATGGACGTCATAACCCAGCCTGCGGAGAAAAAATCCTTTGCCATGAAATTGGTCGGCAAGAAGCTTGAGCCCAAAGAGGTCGCAGGAGCGGCGGCGGGAGTCAAGTACCTCAAGGTCATCGGCAAGAACGTGGTGGGCGGCGGAAAAGTGCAGCTCGCGTTCCATGATGGGCGGGTTTACCTTGGGGACAACCAGGTAAAAACCGGAGACACGCTCGTGTTTGCCATCCCCTCGTTCAAGCTATCAGGCCACCTCAAGTTCGCCCCGGGATGCCTATGCCTGGTGACCCAGGGAAAGCATATGGGGGAAGTTGCCAAGCTCGAGAAGGTAATCGAAAGGCCTGGCTCCCATGAGTCGGAGGCGAAGCTTGCCGGGAAAGAGGGGGACTTCGTGACCCTTGTGAAATATTTGTTTGTCGTGGATGAGAAATACTGAAGTTGGACGCTGTCATATTTGAAAGGTGAAATGGATGGAAAACAAAATGCGCGATGTGGTGGTGGACAAGGTCACCCTCAACATTGGCGTTGGCAAGGCCGGGCAGGAGCTTGAGAACGCCCGGGACCTCCTCATGAAGCTTTCCGGAGCGACCGCAGTGCCCACCCACGCCAAGATGAGGAACCCGCTGTTCCACATAAAGAAGGGGGACATAATTGGCACCAAGGCAACGCTTCGCGGGCCCTCATCCATCGAGTTCGTCAAGAAGGCGCTCAAGGTGAAGGCATATACGATTTCAAGCCGCTCCTTTGACAAGGAGGGGAACTTTTCATTCGGAGTGCCCGAATACATCGAATTCCCAGGAGCGAAATACGACCCCAAAATCGGGATGCTTGGATTTGACGTTTGCGTGACCCTGAGGCGCCGCGGATTCAGGGTTGCCCGCAGAAGGCGCGCAAGGGCGAAGATGGGCGGAGACCACCGATTGACAAAAGAGGATGGAATGGAATTTGCCAAAATGAAGTTTGGCCTGAAAGTTGAATGAATGCGCATGGGCTTGCATTAATTGCCGAAATAGATGGAATGGCGGAAAAGGTTTGATTGAATGAGCGAAGAAAAAAAGAAGAAAAAAGGAGTCCCCCTAGAGCACAAGTTTCAGGGCAAGGGAATGCGCAAGTGCCGCTTCTGCGGCTCGGCCCGCGCCCTGATCCGCTCGTATGGGCTTAGAATCTGCAGGCGCTGCTTCAGGGAAGTGGGCGAGCAGATTGGATTCCGGAAATACTGAGGGATGATATGGCTAACGATCCACTGGCGGACGCACTCAACAGCATCAAGACCCATGAAATGAGCGGGCTTGGCGACTGCGAGGTCAAACCGAGCAAGCTTGTGCGTGAAACGCTCAAGATATTGCAGAAGCGGGGCTTCATAGGGGACTTCGAATTCGTTGACGACGGGAAGAGCGGGTACTTCAAGGTGAGGCTGCTTGGGAAGGTCAACCAGTGCGGGGCGGTCAAGCCGCGCTTCGCAGTCAAGAGGGCCGAATGGCCTGAGTGGGAGCAGAAATACCTCCCGGGGGCAGGCTTTGGCATGTTCATAGTCTCAACCCCGCAGGGGCTGATGACCAATGGGGAAGCGAAGGAGAAGGGCATGGGCGGAAGGCTCATAGCATACGTTTACTAGAGTGGGAACATGAAAATTCCGCAAGGAGCAAAAGTTGAACTGTTCGGGAGCCGAGTCAAGGTCAGCGGCGCCAAGGGCACCCTTGAGCGCGACTTTGCCCACCCGGAAGTGAAGCTGTCATTGAAGGGGGATGAATTCACGGCTGAGGGGGACAAGGCGGTCTGCGGAAGCGTGGAATCCCACGTGAGGAACATGGCAAACGGAGTGATCAGCGGCTACTCGCACAAGCTCAAGATACTCTTTTCGCACTTCCCGATTTCAGTGGAAGTGAAGGGGAAGGAAATGCTCATAAAGAATTTCCTGGGAGAGAAGCAGCCCAGGAAGGCGAAAATCATCGGAGCCCAGACCAAGGTTGAGGCAAAGGGGCAGGAAGTTGGCATTTCTGGGATTTCCAAGGAGGAAGTCGGCCAGACGGTTGCCAACATCAAGTCCGCAACCAAGATACGGAACCGGGACTCCAGGGTTTTCCAGGATGGGTTTTACCTAGTGGATGAATGAATGGATGGCTAGTGGTTTTATGGTGCAAAAAAGAAAACATCCCAAGTTCCTGCGGCCGAATTTCGGCCGCTCAAGCAGGAGCAGGATAAAGGTTGCCTGGAGAAGGCCGCGTGGAATTGACAACAAGAAGCGCCTGAAGATAAAATACATGGGGGCTTCGCCCTCGATAGGCTACGGGCAGCCATCCAAGATAAAGCACCACCACCCGCAGGGCATGCCGGAGATCCTGGTGCAGTCGGCATCCGACCTTGCAGGCATGAAGGGAGTGGCAGTCAGGATTGCTTCAGGCGTGGGCGCGGTGAAGCGCGAGGCCATACAGAAGGCAGCAGAGTCCATGAAGCTTCGCGTGCTCAACGCCAGAAAGTTCGTTCCAAAGGTTAAGAAGGAGAAGAAGCCCAAGGTAGGGAATGAGGGCAAGGCAGCGGCAAATGCCCAGGATGGGAAAAAGGCTGAAGCGCCGGTTGGGGAGAAGCCGCCTATGCAAGTGAGCGCGGCTGCGCCAGAAACGGCAGGGCAGGCCAAAAAGCAGTGATTTTTATGGCAATGAACACAGTCAGGAGGATTGCATCCGGGATGCTCGGAGTGGGCGAAAGCAAAGTCCGCTTCAAGCCGGAGGCGGCAGGCAAAATTGGCGAGGCGCTCACCCGCGATGATGTTCGTGCGCTTATCAAGGACGGCTCGATAATGGGCATTGCCCCAAGGGGGGTTTCCAGAATCAGGGGGAGGATGCACGCCGTGCAGAAGCGCTCCAGGAGAAGGAGCGGCCCCGGAAGCAGGAAAGGAACGGCAAATGCGCGCCGCAACCCCAAGGAAAGCTGGATTGCAAAGGTAAGGAGCCAGAGGAGATACCTCTTTGCCCTTGTGGCAGAAAACAAGCTCCAGGACGGCAAGGTAAGGAAAATTTACAAGATGATTAAGGGGAATGCATTCAAGGGAGTGAAGGTGCTTGACACCTACCTGAAGGAAAACAAAATGATGAAGTAATTCGCAATAGAGTGGATTTTCATGGCACACGCAACCGGACCGGTATACAAGGTGGCATTCCGCCGCAGGAGGAAGAACCTCACCAACTACGCCAAGCGCCTCGCGCTTGTGAAAGGAAGCTCCCCCCGCCTGGTGGTGCGCAAGAGCGGCAAGGGAGTGACGGTGCAATTCATCGAGTTTTCCCCCAAGGGAGACCGCGTCATTGCAGGCGCCAGCTCCTCTGCCCTCAAGGCCCACGGATGGGCCCCAAGGTGCAATGCGCCGACAGCCTATCTCTGTGCCATGCTGGTAGCCATGATGGCAAAGAAAAAGGGAGTGAAAAGCTTCAACCTTGACATTGGCATGCAGACCCCCTCCAAGGGGTCCTTGCTGTTCGCAGCGCTGCGCGGCGCAGCCGATGCTGGCCTGAAGACCTCTTACACAGAGGAGATGATTTCCGAGGACAGGATAAACGGGAGCGTGATTGCCTCCTTTGCGAAGATGATGAAGGAAAAGGATGCGGCCGCATATGGGAAAATGTTCTCATCTTACATAAAGGAGAAATTTTCCCCAGAGGACATGGTCGAGAAGTTCAAAGCCGCAAAGGCCAAGCTTTCAGCGTAAAAAAAATGGGTTAGTAAGACGAGCAGAATGGTGGAACAATGGCACTTAAAAAAGACTCAAGGCGGGACAACCGGAGAAGGAGCGACGAGCCCAAGGAAGAATGGGTCCCCAAAACAGATATTGGGAAGCTTGTGAAGTCAGGCGAGATAACCTCGGTTGAGGAGATATTCGCAAAGGGGAAGAAAATCCTTGAGCACCAGATTGTGGACCATCTTTACCCGGACATAAGCGAAGAAACGCTCGAGGTCTCATCAACCCAGCGAATGACTGACAACGGAAGGAAAATGCAGTTTAGGGCAATCGTGCTGGTGGGGGACAAGAAGGGGCACTTCGGAATCGGTGCAGGGAAGAGCGAAGAGGTCAAGCCCGCCATTGAGTCCGCGGTGAAAAACGCCAAGAGGAACCTTATCGCCGTGCCGCTCGGGTGCGGCTCATGGGAGTGCGGATGCGGGCAGCGCCACACCCTCCCCATAAAGGCGGTCGGCAAGCAAGGGTCGGTGGAAGTTTCGCTCAAGCCGGCTCCGCGCGGGCTTGGCATTGCGGCAAACGAAGTGGTGAAAAAAGTGCTCTCCTTCGCAGGAGTGAAGGACATTTGGAGCTTTTCACGCGGGCACACCAGGAATGTTTACAACACTGCCATGGCGACCAAGGATGCCCTTGAGAACCTCAACGGAATGAAGATGCAGGGGGACTGGCAGGCTCCGGCAAAAAGAAAGGATGACGATGCGCCGAAAGAGCAGGAAGCATCATCCTGAAATTGCATTTGAAACTATTATGGTTTATGGATGAGTACAAGGGGGCAATCCTCTTATGGAAATTGAACGGGTGTTTTGATGAGTGTTTCTGCAGTAATCCGGATGAAGGGCCGCTTTTCGCTTTCCCCCACAATAAGAAGCACGCTTGAATCGCTGTCGCTTGGCAAGCTTTACAGTTGCACACTGGTCCAGAACAACGACTCTTCCAAGGGGATGCTTCAGGCTGCCAAGGATGTGGTTTCCTTCGGCCAGATAGACAAGGCCTCCGTGCTTCTGCTCCTGTCAAAAAGGGGCAAGGACAAGGACGGCAAGAAGCTTTCATTGGTAAAAAAGCCCGAGGAAATATCCAAAATCGCCGAAGCGATAGTTGGCGGAAAGAACCTGCGGGAGCAGGGAGTGCGCCCTTACTTTTCGCTTTCCCCGCCCAAGGGCGGCTTCGGGAGCAGGAAGGAGCAATCGCCCGCAGGGCCGCTTGGGAAGAATGAGAAAATCGCCGAGCTGATAGAGAGCATGGCCTGAGATCGGCATGGGGGATTCCCCGCATGAAATTTATGGTGTGATTTGCATGGCAAGACTCGGAAAACGCAACAGGAAATTCAACGGAAGCCGCAACCACGGCAAGGGCAATGCCAAAAACAGGCGTGGCAAGGGAGGAAAGGGAGGCTGGGGACGTGCCGGAATGCACAAGCACCGTTTTTCCTATGCCACAGTCCACGAGCGCGAATGGATGGCGCACGGAGGAAGATACGGGTTCTCTTCAGTAAGGCCGATAACCTACAAAACGGTCAACCTCTACGAGGTTGAAGCGCTTTACCGCGCAGGGAAGCTGCAGAAGAAGGACGGCAAAAGCTGCTTTGAATTCGAAGGCAAGGTGCTTGGAAGCGGGAAGCTTTCCGCCGCAGTTTCCATCAAGGCATTCGCGTTTTCCGAGGGCGCAATGGGGAAGATAAAAAAAGCAGGCGGAGAGGCGCAGGTTTTTCCCGAGAAGGAAGCCTGAATGGCCAGATAATCGTTTCTCCTGAACCCCACCGCCCTATTTAAACCTGAGTTTCGTTACAAAGCTGGTCCTTTGCAGGTGTTTTTGACATGGGAAGCTCTCTTGATTTTGTAAAGCCGATACTGCACCTCCTGCCCGAGGTCGGGGTGCCCTCCAGGCCGCCATCCATCAGCGAGAAAATGATGTGGACAGCGATTGCGCTCGTTATTTTCTTCATTATGTACAACGTGGTGGCGGTGGGGGTGAAGCCCCACACTGCGGGAGCGGACTTCCTGCAGGTGGTCACGGCCTCAAAGATTGGCTCGCTCATCACCGTTGGAATCGGGCCCATTGTGCTTGCCTCCATTTTCCTGCAGCTTTTCGCAGGGGCAAAGATAATCAACGTGGACATGAAAGACCCTGACCAGAAGCGCACCTTCCAGGGGGCGCAAAAACTTCTTGCCATACTGCTTTGCTTTTTCGAGGCGGCAGTGTTTGTCATTTTTGCAAAGCTGGTGATAGTGGACAACCCGATTTTCGGGAGTGTGGAGGCTACCCAGGCACTCATCATTTTGCAGATTTCCCTAGGCTCGCTTGTGCTGTTGTACCTGGACGAAGTGGTTTCCAAGTTCGGCATTGGAAGCGGAATTTCACTTTTCATCGCGGCGGGAGTGTCGCTGTCCATTGTGGCAGGCACCTTCGCGCTTTTCACAGGCCCGGGGGGCGTGATTGAGTCGCTTTCATCAGGAAGCGCCGAGGCGCTGCCCAATGCCATCATCGCCATGCTGCCACTCATCTTCACCGCGCTTGTGTTCCTGATTGTCTCCTATGCCGAGGGGCTCAAGGTGGAAATCCCCCTTGCCTTTGACCGCGCGCGCGGGCTTGGCAGCCGATTCCCCATAAAGTTCCTTTACGTTTCAAACATCCCGGTCATATTGACCTCGGCGCTTCTCTTGAACATGCACTTTTTCGCGGTCAGCCTGCAAAGCCAGCACTTCTGCATCAGCGGGCAGTATGACGCCTCCTCGCAGGAGATAAACAAATGCGGCGGGGGAATTGATCTTGCCCACGTGTTTGCTTTCTCGGATTCAAGCAACCAGCTGCGGGACGGGATTTTCTACCTGATTTCCCCGATTTATAGGCCGTTGCAAGGGAATTACGGAAGCTATTTCAGCTTCCTGCTTACCGGCACCACGCCGGTATTTGGCATACCCGAATGGGTGCACGTAATAATATACATACTTTTCACCGTGATACTGTGCATCATATTCGGCCAGTTCTGGGTGGAAACCACCGGGATGGGGGCAAAGGAAGTGGCGCAGCAGCTGGACAGCTCGGGATTGCAGATACCCGGCTTCCGAAGAGACCCGCGAATCGTGGAGAAGGTGCTTGACAATTACATCCCATATATCGTGGTGCTTGGAAGCGCGTTTGTCGGGCTTCTGGCCGCGCTTGCGGACATGACCGGGGCGCTTGGCACTGGGACCGGGATACTGCTTACCGTGGGCATATTATACAGGCTTTACCAGGACCTGGAAAACCAAAGGGTTTTCGACAGCCACTCGCTTGGCGGGCTGTTTGGGAAGTAAATGAAATGGGCTAGCTGTTCGAAGCAGGAGGGCTGCCAAGCAAGGGGGCATTTGCCCGTTGTTTGCGCAGGCAGCAAGAGTTCCCGATGTTGAAGGGGAATTGCGCTGTTTTGGGATGGATGCAGATTGGGAGTTGGATGGAATGATTATCGTCATGGGGCTGCCTGGGGCTGGGAAATCCACCGTGCTTTCCGCCACCAGCGGCACGGGCTACAAGATTGCCAACTACGGGGACCTGATGCTCGAGATTGCCAAAAAGGAGGCAGGAGTCAAGCACCGGGATGAGCTTCGCAAGATGGGCACTGAAACGCAAAAAAAAGTGCAATCTGCGGTTGGAAAGGCGCTGTCTGAAATGGGCGGGAAGGTGATACTTGACACCCACTGCTCGATTGCCACGCCGGGAGGGTATCTTCCTGGCTTGCCTTATTCGTTCCTTTCCAAGCTCAAAGTGGATTGCCTGGTGCTCATTACCGCGCCCATTGATGAGATAATGGGAAGGCGCTCGCAGGACAGCAGCCGGGTGAGGGACGCGCAAAGCGCCGACTCCCTCTGCGAGCACGACAGCCACAACCGCTCCCTCCTTGCGGCCTATTCCTGCCTGACCGGCGCGCCCGCAGTAATAATCTCCAACCGCAACGGGGCGCTCTCCGAGGCGCAGCAGAAGCTCCTCCAGCTGCTTAAGTAAGGGTGCCCCTCTATGCTTTTCGACCTTTCAAACTACTGGATATTCGTTGCCTTCATTGGCGCGATTTATGTTGGGATTAGCACATTTGCCCAGAATAATATCGGCGGGAAGGGAAGGCTGAAGGGATTGCAATCAGAGATAAAGGAAGTGCAGCAGAGGATGGCTTCCCATGCCAAGGACAAAAACGACAAGGAAGTCAATGCGGCAATTGAGCAGAACTGGAAGCTTGCCATGGAAATGATGGTCATCCAGCTGAAGCTTGCGGTGGCTATCCTGGTGGTTTTTTTCATAGCAACCGCATTTATTTTCCCCAATTTCGAACCTGGCAAGGAAGATGACATCAGGTTCCAGCTTTTTGACGACGGGCTATCTTCGCATTGCGACGCTTTTGCAGGAGACGGGATTTTCTCAGGCTGCCTCCTATTGCCCCAGGATGCGCAGAAGGGCGCCTGGGCGATCGACGTTTTCCTTCGCTCCGGGGCGGGAGAAGTGCTTGCCCACAATGCTACCCCGATATTCGTAGAGGGGGGGGAGGGCTGGCAGGTGCTCACCCAGGTGCAGCCAGCCGGGCTGCTGGACGGAGTGCTTGGCAAAGTGCCCAAATCCATAGGGCTGGATATAGAAAGCAAGGAATTGCGCAGGGGGCAAACGGTTGCGGTGCGCGCAGCCGCATATGAGCAGAATGGGGGCAAAATGCAGCAGATGATGGAGCTTGCGGGCGGGAAAATGGAGGCGGTTGCCGACTCGGGCACCTTCTTTTACTACGACCCCCCAATCCCCATACCTTTAATAAACGTACGACGAATAATTGGCTCTGGAGGATTTTTCATCTTCATTGCGTTCGTGCTGAGCATGTGCTACAGCGTGCTCAAGGCGGCATATGGGAAATTCTCCAAGAAAAGCTGATAGGTGATATGAATGACATCTCCAAAGAACCGCTCCAATTCGGTGAGAAAAGTGTTCGTGCGCACCCAGAAGGGGAAGCTTGCGGTGCATTATTCGCGCAGGGTGAAGGGAATGAAACACTTCTGCGCATTATGCATGGGCCCGCTTACCGGCGTTTCCACAGGCAAGGCCCCCAACCGCAAGTTCGGCGGGAACCTGTGCAGCTCCTGCTCGAGCAGGGTGCTGCGGCTGCGAAGCCGGGTGAATGCTGGCTTGATGCAGCTCTCTGACGTCGAGGTTAGGATGCTCAAGTATGTGAAATGATTGCGTTTTTCAGGCATGCGGGAAAGGGTTGGCAGTTGATGGCATGAAAATCTGCATTTCCGGGCTTTCCGGAAGCGGCAAGAACTCGGTTGGGAAGCTCGCGGCAAAAGCGCTTGGCTTTCGTCTCGTGAACCCCACCTTCAAGACCATTGCCGCCAAGCAGAAAATGAAGCTGATGGAATTCCA
>CAYSQN010000008.1:9283-12564 GCA_964433305.1 Microcaldota archaeon
AGGTACATGAAGGTTTACGGGATAAACATCTATGACCATTCGGGATTTGACCTGATAATAAACAGCGAAAGGTTCGCCCCGGAACAGTCAGCGCAGATAGTGGCTGCTGCCGCAGGGGCAATAGGGAAAAGGGCAAATCAGCCTGCGAAGAAAAAGCCAAAAAGCAAGCGCTAAGCAATCATCAAATGGGCCCCAAGGGGCAAGAAGCGAAGAACGCTAAACAAACGGTGATAATATGGCAGCAATCCAAGTGGGACGCGTATGCATAAAGACCAAAGGCCGCGAGGCAGGCGAGAAGGTAGTGATAACCAAGGTCATTGACGAAAACTTCGTCATGGTCCGCTCCACCGCGCGCAAGAAGACGCCTGAGAGGAAGTGCGCGGTGTTGCACCTTGAGCCGACGGACACAGTTGTATCGGGCTGAGTAAGAGGAACTTTTTCTTTTTTTCCTTATTGTTTCTACTCCAGGAATCTTACTTCGCCGCTTGAGATGTCATATAACGCGCCCACAATCTTTATTTCGCCCTTCTGTTCCATTTCTGCGAGGTATGGGCTTTCCAAGCGTATAGTTTCAACCTGTATTTTCACGTTTTCCACAATAGAAGCTGCAGGATCCTTGTTTCCAGCCTTAACTGCCATTTGGAGTTCTTTTACTATGTAGTTGAGATTCCCATGCGCATGGTCAGAGCCGCACGCTGCAGTAACCGCACCGCATTTGGTGTGCCCAAGCACCACAAACAGTTTAGTACCAAGATGCTCTGCGGCATATTCCATAGAACCCAGAGATATCTTGTCAGCGATGTTTCCTGCCCCCCTCCCAGCACCGAAAAGCTCTCCGATTCCTGCATCAAAAATATGTTCGATTGGAACGCGGGAATCTGCGCAATAAAGGAATGCTGCATAGGGTTTCTGCCCGTTTTCGTTTGCAGTTCGCTGAGCCACCACGTTGTGCGCGGTCATCTTTCCGCCTACAAATCTCTTGTTGCCCTCAATGAGTTTCTGATATGCCTTTTGGATTTCCATTTCTGCCACCCCGCCGTGAGTAATGCTGTTTTTGTTTGTGAAATCTTTTGGAATTTTCTTAGTGCGCGCGTGGTCAACGCTTTCTTCATTTTTAGTCTGTTTTGATTTGTCCTCTTTTGTTTTGTTTACCATGCTAATCGCCTCTATGATTTTCAGCGCTTCCGTGTTAGCTGAACTTCCCCTATTTTTTTCAGTTCTGTAAGCGCCTGCGAGGAAAGCAAGCGTTTCGCTCTCCTCAAGCGTGCTTTCCAGCCCAAGCATATCTACAGCTTTTTCAAGCAGCTCCATCTGCCCTTCACTCAGCTCGCTGATTCGGACCTCCCTCAAGCTATCCGGTGAAAAACTCATGTTTTTCCTCTGCTTAAAAGGTATTTAAAGGATTCCGATTTTGGGCTCTGTAGAAATCCACAGTATCGGCAAACAGCCAGCGAAGCAAGCATAAAGGAATCCGACACTTCTCCAGTAAAACAAAAGGCAGGAGTTCGGGCAAAGTGAAGCCGAGGTTGGCTTTTCCATCGCTTCGCCGCGAAAAAAGGTTTTCTGCAACGCCAGATTTTGGCTGGGCTCTCTCAAGTGCGGATGCTTTTTGGTTTTCAGTCCCTCTTCATCAGGTAGGCAATGACATCCTGCAGCCCGTGCAGCTTCGCGTAGGCGCGCGCCTCCTTTTGGGAAAACACGCCCTGCGAGCTTCTGCCGGACAACCGCGAGTCGTAAAGCGCGTGGCTGCTTTTGGTTGCCTTCACGCGTATGCTTCCCTTGTAAAGCTCAAGTGCCACTATGCCAGATACCGGCTGCTGCATCTCGTCTATCGCGGCGTCAAGGCAGCGGCGCAGCCTCGTGTACCAGCCAGAGTCGTGCACAAGGGCGCCCCAAAGCATGTCAAGCTGCCTTTTTGCGGCAAGCTCGTTTTTGGTAAGCACTAGGGACTCAAGGGACTGGTGCGCGGCAAGAAGGATGGCCACACCCGGGCACTCGACAACCTCGCGCACTTTGAGGCCCACCGTCTTGTCGTCCATGAAGTCAAGCCTCCCCACCCCGTGCGAGCCGCCAAACGAGTTTAGGGAAGAGAGGATTTCGAATGGGGAGGCGAGTTTCTTCCCGTCCAGCTTGGCGCTTGCCGCCACCCCGTTTTTGAATTCAATCTCCACCGAGCCTGGCTTGCCTGGCGCATCTTGGGGGGAAACTGTCCATTTGTATGCCCCTTCCGGAAGCGCGGAGGAGGTGTTTGCCACGCTCCCCTGGCGGATGGACCTTCCCCAAACGTTTTCATCTGAAGAAAATTGCACCGCGCGCTCCAGGTTGGTGATGAGCTTGTGCTGCTTTGCATATTCGAGGGCCTCGTCGCGGCGCATGTCCAAGTCGCGCACTGGGGCGATTATCCTCATTTCAGGGGCAAGGACGCGCAATGAGTTTTCCATGGTCAGGTGGTCGTTGCCTGTGCCCGAGGCTCCGTGCGCGATTGCCTGGCACCCGATTTTTTTCGCAGGCTGCACCAGCAGGAAGGCGAGAAGCGCGCGGCTCACCCCGCCACCGTTCATGCCGGTATAGGCGCCGAAATTCGCCTTTATCGCGCGCAAGGAGGCCTCACAAAGCGCCAGCCGCCCATCAACCACGTGGCACTCCCCGAACATCTTGATTGCGTTCTTTTCAATGAGGGCAAAGTCAGAGTGCTGCCCCAAATTTACCACAATCGGGTGGACATGGAAGCCTGACTTTGAGAGGAGGCTTGCCAACACCACCGAGTCAAGCCCGCCTGAGTAGGCAAGGGCGACGTCCTTTACCCCCGGATATTGCGCCACAAGGGCTTTTGCACGTTCCAAAAGATTTGCCATGCCATCATCCGCATTTCACTTGATGAATATCTTTTCGCGGGTAAGGTTTATCTTCGCCACCCTGTAAATGGAGGCAAACCCCAGGGCTGCCACGCACAGCGCAAGGAAGGTGAATAGGTAGAAATCCGTTTGGGTTGAAGTTTTGGCATCCACGGGGCGGGTGGGCGCAGGGGGCTTGGAGGAGGCTGCGGCAAGCTCGCGGTCAATCTGGGAGGAAACGCGGTCAAGCTCGTATGAGTACTTGAGTATCCTGTAGGCGTCCGTGGGGGGGAACCCCTCCTCTTCTGATTGCTTTTTGAGGTACATGCCTTGCCCGAAGTAAATCTTGCCCCAAAGCGACTGGCGTGGGGATGAGGAGAGCTTCTCGATTGCCGCGGTGATGTTGCCATTCTGGTCGTCGGTCGCCTCCTGCATGGATATCGCGTA
>CAYSQN010000009.1:0-11295 GCA_964433305.1 Microcaldota archaeon
CCTCTCAAGAGAGGCAGACTTGTACCTCTTTGACGAGCCCTCGGCATTCATGGATATCGAGCAGAGGCTTGAGTTTTCCAACCTGCTCCAAAGCCTGATGAGCGAGGGCAGGAAGGCGGCATTTGTCATCGACCACGACTTATTGATGCTCGACTCCCTCTCCTCTCGCCTCATCACTTTCGATGGAAAACCGGCAAGCACCGGAACCGCGTCCTCTCCCCTTGACAAGCGGGAGGGCATGAACTCATTCCTGAAAACAGTGGGAATTACGCTAAGGCGCGACAAGGACAGCAGGCGGCCTAGGATAAACAAGCCAGACTCCGCACTTGACAGGGAACAGAAGGCGGCTGGCGAGTACTACTATCACGAGAATTAGTTTCAAGTCATAACACATAAGGGGGTTGCATGCAAAACACCGCAGCATTTCCAAACAAAACAAGCAATGCCATCCAGGCACCTCCCAAAACATATCGAAAAACCCATTTCCAACTGCTGACAGGCACGCATGGAGAACTGCAGGCGCAGTCCCATTCGACATTTTTCTCAATACCCGCCAATCTCATAGTGGTTCCCTCCAAACCAGGCTTGGATTTCCCGAAAATCCCGAACAAGAACTGGTCATCCATAAGATATGCCTTATTTGAAAAAGCCGGGGAGGGGCTCAAAGAAGAAGTTCGCCGCAAGGGGGAAAAAATAAGGGAGGAGGGGATTCTGATAACCCGTCCGTATGGGGTCTCCCTGGCAAATCATTTCGTCACGTACCTTGCGCATTGCGCCATGCTGACAACAGGCGATCAAAAGCACAATGAGGATGTGGTTTACTATACTTTTGGAAAACTTGGCGAGAAAGCCAATGAACTTGGCATCGAAAGCATGGCCATCCCCTTCGAGCCTCCAAAACACCGGGAAAGTCTCCTGGGGGAAAAGATACGGCAGGCAACGACCGGCATCAAATGGAGCCTGGACCGCCATCCATACCATTCGCTCAAGCATGTTTTCATATATACGCACTCACTGCCTCCAAGGTTTGAGGGAATGACTCAGAATTATATGGAAAGAGGCTTAGGGGCCGCTAACTTGCGGTGAACTCCTCTTCAGGGGGCTGTAAGCGAAGCCTTAAAAACAGTTGTTTTCTTATTCAGGCTGTCAGCGGTCATAGGAGAGGGGCAACACCCGAACCCATTCCGAACTCGGAAGTTAAGCCCTCTTACGACGTTGTTTGTACTGTGTTATACACGGGAAGGCGCGTTGCTGCTGACACAACTTATAACCTCTAGCAGCAGCACCGGCAACTCGCCATGCTCAACTATAAAAAGAAAGTCAGCAAAATAGCAACGTGGCAAGAAAACCGATAAAAGTGAAAGTCGTTCTTCACAAGGCCAAGGAAGGGGGCTATTGGGTTGAAGTGCCTTCTTTGCCCGGTTGCTATTCTCAGGGTACATCTAAAGCCGACGCGCTCAAAAATATCCAAGAAGCTCTTCTGCTGCATCTGGGGTCTTTAGGTTCTTATATAAAAATGCCAGCTCATTCTGGAAAGTCGCAAGTAGCAACGGTGGCTTTAGGTGCCTAAGCTGCCTGTTGTTTCAGGCACTGCTCTTGCAAAAGCGTTAATGAAGCACAAGGGCTATATCATTCGAAGCAGGAAAGGCAGCCATCTCTTCCTTATTCATCGCGACTTGCCTCCAGTTACAGTCCCTCTTCATCCAGAGCTGAAGCGCGGGCTGCTTGCGCACATCCTCAAACTCACCGAGCTTCAAGTTGAGGATATTTGACACCAATCTCCGGCATCAGATACGTTTATATATACTTACTACCACATAATGCCTGTGGATCTATGCTAGTCCTGAAAACAGTTTCCCCAGACGAGCGCATGTACCGCCCAAAACAGCTCTGGCACAGCCCAGGCACCGCCGCCCATGATTTTCCAGAGTCGCGATTTCTGGTGCGTGAGAGGGACGGGCTGGACTACCATTATTGGAGGGCAATTCCTCCCTGGTCCCAAAGGGATTCCAACGAGCATGGCGCTTATGGCGCGGCAAAAAGAAAAACATTCTTCAGCCGCCTTTTCCACTCCAATGGAAAGCACGACTGAGCAGCCGCAGGTCGCTTTTTAAATTTCACAACCCCCTTCCAGCCTATGGCAGGCCAGATGCACAAGAAGGACGAGGTCTGGAAATACAAGAAGTACCTCTGCCGCGCGAAATGCTTCGACCTTACTGCGGGGGGCAAAATCGTGGTCCTAAACGAGGCCGAGGCGCACGAGAACGACCTATACGCCGGCCACCGCGTCATTTTGCGGCAGGGAAGGCGGGAAACCATCGTCATCGTGGATTTGGCATCCGACCTGGTGTCAAGGGGCGAAATCGGCTTCTTCTCCGAGGTGTGCTCCGAGCTTGAGGGGGTGGATGGCGGGCTGGTGGAAGTCATCCACATGCAGCGGCCAGCCTCCATCGAGTTCATCAAGAAAAAGATGGACGGTTCGCCATTGGTCAAGCAAGAATTCGAAACCATCATGCGCGAGCTGATGCAAAACCGGCTCTCGGAAGCCGAGCTCGCATCATTCATCACCTCAATGTACATACGCGGCCTGAGCGATGACGAGGTGGTGGGGCTCACCCAAAGCGTGGTCTCCACCGGAAGGACCCTTGACCTTGGCCGAAGCCCGATTTGCGACAAGCACTGCATCGGGGGCGTGGCGGGCAACAGGACCACCATGGTGGTCGTCCCCATTGTCGCCTCTGCGGGGCTGTACATCCCGAAAACCTCCAGCCGCTCCATCACCTCGGCTGCAGGCACGGCGGACACCATGGAAACCATCTGCGACGTTTCGCTGAAGGTGGACGACATGCGCGACATAGTGAGAAAGGCGCATGGATGCGTGGTGTGGGGAGGGGCGCTAGGCCTTGCCTCGGCGGACGACAAGCTTATCAAGATACGCAACCCGCTTTCGCTCGACCCCAAAGGGGTGCTTCTTGCCTCAATCCTTGCGAAAAAGAAAAGTGTCGGGGCAAAACATGTCATCATAGACATCCCAATAGGCAGGGGGGCGAAAATCTCCTCCAAAGAGGAGGCGGCCACCCTTGGAAGCGACTTCATCTCAATTGGAAAAAGGCTGGGCATGAAAATAGAGGTGCTGATAACCGACGGCGCAGAGCCTGTGGGCGTGGGGATAGGCCCGGCGCTTGAGTGCAGGGACGTGCTTGGCGTTCTTGGGGGGAAGGGCCCTTCCGACCTGCGCTCCAAATCCTGCGAGCTTGCAGGCGCGCTTCTTGAGCTGTCCGGAAAGGTGAAAAAAGGCAGGGGAGTGGAAGTGGCGGAAGGCATCATATCCTCCGGCAAGGCGCTCTCCAAATTCCAGGAGATAGTGGAGCTTCAGGGGGGCAAGAAAAAAATCTCCCTCCAAGACATCCCGCAAGCCAAGCACAAATACGAGGTAAGGGCAGAAGCCGCAGGCAGGGTGTTC
Source organism: Microcaldota archaeon (assembly GCA_964433305.1). Classification (GTDB taxonomy): domain Archaea; phylum Micrarchaeota; class Micrarchaeia; order Anstonellales; family Anstonellaceae; genus UBA10161. The sequence continues at coordinate 3,464 of CAYSQN010000009.1, forward strand.
CACATCGACAACCGGATGGTTTCCAAAATTGCCCGCGCGGCAGGCGCACCCAATGACAAGGTGGCGGGGATACTGCTTGCCTGCGAGCGGGGCGACAAGGTGAAAAAAGGCGACGTGCTCTTCGAAATACACTCTGATTCGGAGACCAAGCTGGATTTTGCAATAAAGGCATTGGAAGGCTGGAGCCCGATTGAGCTTGAGAAAAGCATATTGTCAAGCATCAACTAACCAAGTTTTTTTCCGGCAGGGGGATGGAAATCGTTTTTAAACACTTCATATAACAGCATCTTGGTTCTTATGGATAAGTCTTACGCTGAGAAAATCGAGTCGGTGCTGGGCTGCAAGGAAAAAGCCGACGAGCTGCATGAAAAGTACCGCACCTTCTTGGCACAGCAAAAAATATCCACCCGCGGCTGCCAGGGGACCTTGCGCGCCATCAGGATTTTCCTGTGCCGCCACCAGCAGCTCACCGTTGACCTTTATGGCAAAAAAACCCCTGCTGGGAATTCAACTTGCCTTGCCCTGTCGGTTGCCGCAATCCTTCTTGCCCAGAGGGAAGGGGCAGACGCCAAAGTGCGGCTCAACTGCTCCCTCAATTCCCCGATGCACTATATGGTCCACCTGCCCACGGGCCAGAATTATGAGATAGCCAACATGAAAGCCAAGCCAATGGGCAAGCTTTTTGAACGGGACCTAACCCCTGAAAGCGTGCTGCGGCACATGAAGGTGGTGGACAACACCCTCAAAAAAATCCGCTTCAGGGACCGGTCTGTTTTCAGGCTTTGCCGCACGCAGTCCACTCGGAAAATACTATTAAGCCGGTGAATCCCTTTTCTTTGCGCATATGAGAGGCGGGCAAAAGCGCGCCCATTATAAATCTTCCCCGGCATATCGACGTAGAAACCTTTCAAACTTAGCATGAGCAAGAATTGCGCCAAAAGGAATTGACATGAGTCTGGACAACATCGAATCCCAAATCCCCGAAGGGATAACCGTTTCCGCGGAGGACGCAGAGCTTCTCAAGTTCATTGAGGCGACCAAGCCGCGCATCTACGTCATTGGCGCAGGCGGCAGCGGCTGCAACACCATGAACAGGATGCACGAGATGAAAATCGAGGGTGCAAAGCTCATCGCCATGAACACGGACGTGCAGCACCTGGTGAAGCTGCGCGCCGACAAGAAAATTCTACTTGGCAAAAAAGCGACGAAGGGGATGGGCGCAGGCTCCAACCCGGCGCTTGGCGAGGCTGCGGCGAAGGAGTCCGCCGAGGAAATAAAAGCTGCGATTTCAGATGGCATGATGGTTTTTGTGACCTGCGGGCTTGGCGGCGGCACCGGCACCGGCTCAGCGCACATCATCGCCGAGCAGGCAAAGGCTGCAGGCGCGCTTACCATCGCAGTAGTCACCCTCCCGTTTGTTTCCGAAGGGAAAATCCGCATGCAAAACGCGCTTGAGGGACTAAACAAGCTGCGCAAGCACGCCGACACAGTCATAGTAATCCCGAACGACAGGCTGCTTGCCATCGTCCCTGACCTGCCGCTCAACACCGCATTCAAGGTTTCCGACGAGGTGCTTGCCGGTGCCGTAAAGGGCATCGCCGAGCTTGTCACCAAGGCTGGCCTTGTGAACCTTGACTTTGCGGACCTGCGGACCATCCTCACAAGCGCGGGCTGCGCGGTGGTCGGGATAGGGGAGGCATCGGTGGACGCCAAGCCGGACCAGCGCGCGCTTATTGCGGTGGACACCGCGATGAACTCGCCGCTTCTGGATGTGGATATTTCAACTGCGAACCGCGCCCTGATAAATGTCACCGGCGGCGAGGACATGACCCTCAAGGAGGCCGAGCTTATCGTTTCGGAAGTTTCCAAGCGGATAGACCCGACCTCGCACATCATCTGGGGGGCAAGGATAGAAAAATCCTCCAAGAAGTCCTCCATCCGCGTGCTTGCCGTGCTTGCGGGTGCAAAGTTCCCGCAGTACGAACTGACCGCCATGGTGGCATCTTCAAAGGCAAGCGACGCCGAGCTTGACTTGGACTTGCTCGGATAAATGGTGAAAACATGTTTGACATAAGGGGATTCTACAATCAATCGTGGCGCGTGATGAACGTGGCCACCAGGCCGCGGCAGAAGGAGTTCGAAAAAATCATCAAGATAACGGGCCTTGGGATAATACTTATCGGCCTGACCGGGGTAATATTGTCGTTCGTATTCAATTCGTTCTAAGGGTGTGAAAAATGATCTATGTTTACCGAGTAACCGCTGGGCAGGAAAAGGTCGTGCTTGACATGCTTTCCAAGAAGGTGAAAAAGGAGAGCCTGAAAATATGGGCTGTCGCCTATTTCGAGGACCTCAAGGGCTATCTCATCGTCGAAGGGGAAGACGAAGTTTCAGTGCGCCAGGCGGGACTTCGCATCCCGCACATCAAGGGTGTGCTTGACCGGCCAATGGAGCTTAAGGACATAGAGGGCATGGTCGAGGCTGCCAAGCCTGCGGTGCTTTCAATTTCCAAGGGCGACCTGGTGGAGCTTATCTCAGGCCCGTTCAAGGGCGAGAAGGCGCGCGTCATCAAGATTGACACCAACAAGGACGAGGTTACAGTGGAGCTTACCGAGGTTGCGGTGCCAATCCCCGTGACCATCAAGGCAACCACCATAAAGGTGTTCCAGAAGGCGTCGGACCAGGCGAGCTAGGATGCAAGCAGCCTATTGATGAACTTATTTGCATGAGTTGTGAAATCCTTGTCTTCCATCGCATATCTGGAAGCATCGGACATATTCTTTTTTTTCGGCATTCCGCCCTTATCCACGGGCGGAACCAAATTTGCATAGTGTTCAACTGCGGAAACATAATTCATGTTTTCAAGAAGATCCCGTATTTCAGCAAGATGGAATATCAGGGTGCACAGGCTTCTCACCTCCCCACAAAGGCCCCGATCCTTTCCATTCATCCTCCTGGACGCAACCGTCCCCATGAGTCTTCCCGAGCCTCGGAAAGCCTCTTCAAAATTATTATCTGCCAGGCATTCAATTATTTTTCCCGCGCCTTCCACGCCTTCTATCCCTCCAAGTGAAATTCCTGCCTCGTGTTTGTAGTGGTCGATCATCCGATTAATGTCATCTATCAACTCATTCCTTTCGTTTATTGCCATTTGCCTGGGGGATGGCGATTCCTGCAGTTTTTTTCGTATTAACTCTATTTTCCCCTTTCGTCCGCTTGGATCCCTCCCGTTTCCTTTCATGCTCTTGCAAATGGAGTCATTTACGGGCTCTGGCGGATTTTTCAACACTTCATTCCCTTTATCAAAAAGTGAAGGCTGGCATGGCGGCCTGTATTTCTTGCGTAGCATACTACAATTATCCTTCGGCTAGCTTATAAATATTGTGGTAAAAGATGGCTTATTTATTGCCAAGCCGGAAAAAAGCCACGAGTTTTTTGCCGAAGAAGAAGTATGCAAGCGCGGCAACCAGCACCACAAATGCCACAAGAAGGAGGTAGGCGGCTTCGTTGCCACCCTGCCCGACCACGGTGATTGATGAGGGCTCATAGCCTGCCTTTTCAAAGGAAATGACGGTAGGCCCGCTTCCCCCAAGCGTTATCTCAAATGGGCTGTCCCCCTTCATCTCCTTATTCCCCACCATCACCCTGACCCCATACAAGTCATGGGCACGCGGGTCGTAAATGTGCAATTTGAAAGTTTCATTTGGCGCAACCAGCGTGGGCGAAACGCCATACATCTTGCGCGGGGCTGCGTTGGGGGACTTCACGATAGTAATGTATGAAAAATCCGAGGTTTCCGCCTTTCCTCCATTCTCCCTGGCACGGCATTCTATGTCCACCGTGCCCTCAGGAGCCTGCGAGAGGTCTATCTCGGCGTGCCAGCTTTCCGTTCCGCTTGCAGCCACCCATTGCTTTCCAGCCACCCTGACATCCACTCCGGCTATTCCTGACTGCGAGCTTGCCTTGCCCTCCACCTCCAAGCTCCAGTTCCCGACCGCATCATTTTGCGGGGGGTAGGTGAAGCTGCAGATTGGCGAGGGGGAAAGGGAGTAAACCTTTCCCTTGCTCGTCCCGAAAAGGTAAGCTCCCCCGCTCTCGGTCGCAGACAGGGCTTTCCCGTAGGTGGAAAATGACCATATCTCTTTCCCGGTTGCAGAGTCAAGCCCGTAAAGCTTCCCGTCATCCGAGCCGAAAACCACCGATATCCTGCCCTGCGAGGCTGCAAGGGCTGGCTCGGAGGAGACCCCGCCTCCGGTCTGGAAGCTCCAAATCTCCTTTCCCGAGGTGGAAACCTTGTAAAGTTTCCCGTCAGCAGAGCCGAAATAAACGGCGCTGGAACTGGCGGAGGGGGTTCCCATCACCCATCCGCCTGTCTGGAAGCTGAATCGCACACGGCCGCTTGAGGCATCAACAGAATATAGCCTTCCGTCGGTTCCCCCAAAATAAACCGCGCCGCCATATTCCGAAGGCCTTGAAAGGTAGGAGTCTGCTGCTGTGGCGGACCACTTGAGTATTCCGCTGCCGGGCGCAAGGGCGTGGAGTTTCCCGCCAGAGGTGAAATATATGCTTTCCTCCCCGTGCCCAAGGCTGCCTGGGAATCCGCTTATGGGGCGGCTCCAGGCTATTTTTCCAGCAGGGGAATAGGCAATCACGCTGGAGTTGGTGATCACAATTATCCTCCCCCCTGCAACATCGGAGGAAAACACTGGCGAGCCGACAGCAGCTATCTCGCTTCCCTTTCCGTTGGCTGCGCTGATGAGGTAAATCGCCCCCTTGGGGCTGACAACCGCTATGGTTGAGCCGTCCAAGGCAAGGGGCTCCAGGGTAAGGGGCTCCTTGGCTTCAAATATCCATGACGCGGTGCCTCCCTGCAGTGAAACTGCGCGCACCTTTCCGTCGTAAGAAGCGTAAATCGCCTTGTCCCCTGCCACCAGCACCTTCCCTGCCACGCTTGCGCTTGCCGACGAGCTCCACTGCACATATGCAAATGGAGCTGAAAAGAGCAGAAGCAAAAGGGCAAGGGCCAAGAAGGGCTTCATACGCTTCATAGAGGTATTAGGGAATATAAACTTTCATGAGGGGGGCAAATCAGGCATCTGGAGGCAAAAAGCAAGCGGAAAAAGCCGCTGCAATCGGGATGGGGAAAAAGGACCAGGCCGGGCAAAAGCAGAAATGGGCTAAAAAAGGAAAAAATCAGGCGGCAAGCTGCGAGTCGCGCTTCCCCCCGGACACTTCCTTGATTATCTCGCGGGCATCCTTGCCCTCGACATTTATCCCGAGAGAAACGCAGCTTCCGAGCACTTCGCAGGCTCCTTGCTTGAGCCCATTCACAAGCGAGGTTCCCATCTTCATTTTCGCCACCCTTACCACTTGCTCGAACTTGAGGTTGCCGACCACCTTGGGGTCGTCAGCGCCGCCCTTGCGCCCCTTCTCCACTCCAAGCTCCTTCTTGAGGAGTTCGCCAGTGGAGGGGCTGCCCACCTCGATTTCAAACTTTTTGGTGGCCTTGTCCACCACCACATTTATCGGGACCTTAAGCCCCGCAAATGCGGCTGTCTTCTTGTTTATCTCATCAATTATGCCCCCGATATTGACTCCGAGCGGGCCTAGGGCGGGGCCCAGGGGCGGGCCTGCGGTGGCCTTTCCCCCCTCTACTATTGCTGGAATGGTAACATTGCTCATTTTCTCACCTTATGAATGCTGCTATTTAGGGATGCACGATATGATAAGGCACTCTTTTAAGGCTTCCCATAATCCCCCAAGGCAACCATCATCAAACCCGTCGCATATGCCTCAAATCCTCCAATCAAAAAGCCGCCTCCAGCCAAACATCTCCTCGCCCCTCCAGCATCAATTCCATGCCCAATCTTACTGCCCATGCCCAACGCAGCCTTCCCCAACCCTTCAGGGTTATAAATCCCCAAATGGCAAATTTTTGCATGAGAGTGGCGCTGTTTACCGACTCATACCTTCCCAACACCGACGGGGTGGTCTCCTCCATCCTGGCATACCGCAAAGGGCTGTCCAAAGGCGGCCACAGGATGTTTGTCTTCGCCCCCCAAGCAGCCACTCACCTCAATGAGGCAGGGGTCTTCCGCTTCCGCTCGGTGCAGTTCCCGCCCTACCCGGAGTACCGGGTAGCGGTGTTCCCGCACGTCTCCTCCCGCGTTTCAAAGGAGCTGCATCTTGACCTGGTGCACTCCAAGGCAATGATGACCATGGGAATCTCCGCCGCATGGTTTGCAAAAAAAGTAAGGCTGCCCTCCATGGCTTCGCTTGAAACGCTGGTGCCGGAAGGCGCGCATTATGTCATCCCCATCCGCCATGCGCAGGGGCTTGGCAAGGCAGCCGCCTGGGCATACCTGCGCTGGCTCTACTCGCAGTTCGATTTGGTCTCTTCGCCTTCCGCCTATGCGCAAAACCTCATGCGCTCGCACGGAATAGAATCAATCGTCCTTCCCTCCCCAATTGACACGCAGCGGTTCAGGCCCTCCTCCAAGGAAAAGGCAAAGCGGGATTTGGGGCTGGAGGGCAAAAAAGTGGTGCTCTCCGTTGGCAGGATTGTGAAGGAAAAGAACTATTCCCTCCTGGTTCGCGCGGCAGAGCACATGAAAGGCCGCTGCGTCTTTGTCATAGCTGGCAAGGGGCCATACCTGCATGCCTTGCAGTCCGAAGTGGCGGCAAAAAACCTGCAAGAAGCATTCCGCTTCCCCGGCTTTGTGCCAGACCTCCGGCTTTCCGATTATTACAACGCAGCCGACGTCTTCGCATTCTCCTCCTCCTTTGAGACCCAGGGGCTCACGCACCTTGAGGCAATGGCTTGCGGCAAGCCAGCCTGCGTGCTTGAGGGCACTCCCATGGCAGAAGCCATAAGGGAGGGAAAAAACGGCCACATTTTTTCCAACGACCCAGCGGACTGCGCGGAAAAGCTGCTCTGGTGCATTGAGGGGTCGCAAAAGATGTCTTCTGCCGCGAGGAAAACCGCGCTTGAGTTTTCCATCCCCACGTGCACCAAACGGCTGGTTGCGGTTTACAAAAAGCTGCTCGGATAAAAATACAAGCAACCGCACTCCCCAGCCAAAAAAACGGGCTGCTGCCTTATCTCCTCCATTGGCGGTGGGTTTTTATTAATGGGTGGACGAAGAATGGCACCTGTAGGGGGCCTGGGAGGGCCATCTTTAGAGGAGGTAAATTTCCATGTCGGTTGCTTTCACATTTGACCCCATGCTGCAGCATGCAGTCATGCTGCTCTCGGCCCTTATCCCAGGGCTCGCCATTGGCTTCCCGCTGCTTCGCAAATCCGAGCTCAACGCGGCTGAAAAGCTGCTGATGTGCTTTTTCATAGGAATGTTCGCAGTTCCCGCGCTGCTTTTCCTTGAAGGCTTGGCAGGGGCAAAGTTCTCGCTTCCGCTGGTGCTTTTTGACATCGCGCTTGCCACGGTTGGGGGGGCGGCATTCGGGGTTTTCACCAAACGCCTGAACTTTTCCCTCCCCTCATTTCCCAAGGGAAGCTTGGAGTCTTACAATCCCATGGCCGCAAGCGCCCTTCTGCTATTGGCGGTGGTGCTCTCATTTTGGATAAGGCTGCAGCCATACTCCCCAATCTACTCCGAGCTGGACCCGTATTTCTACGTTTATGGCACGGGGCAAATAATCAAGGATGGCATGGTTCCACCGACCGATGACTCAAGCTGGTGGCCCGAAGTGCAGGGCACCCACCGGACATCCCCTCTGAAAATGTACATCGAAGCCCAGTGGTATTCGCTTTACACACAAGGGGGGGCTTACAACAACTACCTGCTGTTCACCACCTCGAGCAGGCTGCCTCCGCA